>JBAULD010000788.1:0-8414 GCA_049578005.1 Polyangiaceae bacterium | reverse complement strand
TCACGATCAACCCGACCACGATGGGCACGGACGGATTCGTGTATCACGATGAGTCCGTCAACCCCGGACTCAGCGCGGCTCGATGCGTGTCGATGACCTCGCGCGGGTACCTGCAAGGCCGCTACGTTTTGCAGGCGAACAACCTCGCCACGACGGGCGCGCAGATCAACTCGTGGCCGCTCATGTCGGTCGCGTCGGTCGCGCGCACCATTCTGATCCAGGTCGGCCAGCAATCGATCAATGATGATGTGCGCCTCTTGAAAACGGGCCTGATGGACCCGAGAGACGTCGCGACGATACAGAAGGGCCTTCAGTCCGCGATCGATTCGAACATGACGGCTCAGCAACTCATCTCGTCGGCGCAGGTCGTCGTCGACGGAACTCAGAATCTGATCTCGAACGGCGGACAGGTACCCGTCACGTGCACGCTGGTGCAGCGCCAGGTCATCCTGCAAGTCAACATTACGCTCCAGTACGTGAACCCGGCGCAGAGCTGAGAGGAATCCAATGGCGAACTTTGGCATCGGACTCGGCCTCACCTTCGGCACCGGACAGCCGCTCCAATATCCGTACGTCAACGGTTTCGCGCCGTCGTTCGCGTCGGTCGAGTTCAAGCCGCAGATCCTCGGCGGCGCCCCGCTCCCGACGATCATCACGATCCAGTCGGTCGACTACGATCTGTCGAACGATTCGAAGCGCGTCTACGGGACGAATCCGAACGTGCTCTCGATGACCCGCGGGATCATTACGAACACGGCGAAGTGCAAGATGCTGCTCTACGAGGCCAACAATTTCCAGCAGGCCCTCGCGAACTTCGATCCGACCGGCAACAACGCATACGGCGACGTCTTCTTCGACGTGCAGGTGACGTTTTCCGAAGCGGGAGGCCCGGTCATCACCGACACGCTCGGCGGGTGCCGCGTCTACAAGGCTGCGAAAACGTTTGCGGTCGGACCCGATGCGATCATGAAGGAATTTGATCTCAATCCCATGTACATCAAGTTGAACGGAATGGTCATGTCGAGCGCCGTCCTGAGCGCTCCGCAATTTCCGTAACTTGCGCCGGCCCGTGCCCCGCGGTACGGTTCTCATGTTGGTCGTGGGCGGTTACCCCCGCTCTGTCGCGCGCGTAGCAAGCGTTCAACCCAAAACGGCTCCGTCACTTCGACGAACCGGCGAACGCGCGACCCTTCATCTGATCCATTTCGGATCGAAGGGAGACAGCGATGGGTTACCAGTTCACTCCGCCGAGCGACGAGCAGATCGCCGCGCTCGAGGCAACGCACGGACGCATTGGCGTCATGGCGCACTCGGACGACAAATCATGGGTGGTCGTCCTCCGCAAGCCGAACGGCGGCGAGTACAAGCGTTTCCGAGCGCAGTCGGTCGACACGGCGCAACGGGCGATGGCCCAGGAACGACTCTTCACCGCGACGTGCGTCTACCCCTCGACGCCCGCGGAAGTGCAAGCGCTGCTCGACGAGTGGCCGGGCATCCCCGAAGCGTGCGGATCGCTCCTCATGTCGCTCGCGGGCATGGCCGGCAACGAACGGGGAAAATAATCGGGGCCATGCGCCAGGCCATGCGCACCAGCCCCGCCGCGTTTGCCGAGGGCCTCAATTCGTGGCTGCACGCCGTGCCTGATGAAGTAGACGCGGCGGAAGCGGCGGCCGGGCTCGTGGCCGAGATCCTGACTCTCGTGGCCCAGTCGCACACCAATAACGAGTGGGGGTCGCGGTGATTGAGTGGGGCGTATCGCTCAAGGATGGCGTGTCGCAGCCGGCCGATGCCGCGGCATCTGCGATGGGTCGGGCTGCGGACGCCGCTAACAAGATGCACGAGCACGTCTCGGGCCTCGCCGGCGCGTGGGAAGTCTTCGAAGGCTCGCTCGCTGCCCGCGTGGTCGAGCGCGCGTTCGACGCGATCGTCGACTCCGGTCGCGAGCTGATCTCGATGGCGATCGAGGCGTCCGAACGGGTCTCGCACCTGACCGAAGTCTTCGGCGCACTGTCGGGAGCGAGCGAAGAGTCGGCCGGCGCGGCGGGGAAGGCGATCTTCGATCTGACCCGAACGATCGCCAAGCAGTTGCCGCAGTCCGAGGCCACGATCCAGTCATGGGCCCGGTCCCTCATGGCCGCGGGCGTGACGGACATGACCAAGCTTCAGGATTCGCTCAAGGCGATCAGTGGAGCCGAGGCGCTTGTCACTGGCGGCGGCGAACGTCTGCGATCGGTCCTAGAGAAGCTGAACGAAGCGAGCGAGAAGGGCACGAAGATCAGATTCAACGTGGCGCAGCTCGCAGGAACGGGCGTCACCGAATCCGAGTTCCTGAAACAGATCGGCATGACCGCGGCGAACTTCGAAGCGGCGAAGAAGCACGGGCAGATCACGGGCACCGCGATCGCTGAAGCTCTCACGCGCGCGATCGGCGAGAAGGCGGCCGGTCCGCTCGCGGGGCAGATGGGTGAGCTCGCGACGGTGATGCAGAAGGGCAAGGATCTCTTCACGCAGCTATTCGAGGGCACGGACGCGAAACCGCTCGTCGACATGGTGCGCGAGCTCGTCGGCCTGTTCGACCAGGCGCAGCCGTCCGGGCAACTTCTCCACTCGATCGTAGTGTCGATATTCGATGCCGTAATGCGGGGCGCAAAGGTGGCCGAGGACGCGTTCCTGCACCTCATCATCTACACGCTCGAGGCGGCCATCTGGGTCAAGCAACTCGGCAAGACGTGGCGCACGACGTGGGACGACATGCTGGCCGCAGCCGATCGGCTGTCGCCCGTTCTCGCCGGGATCGCCGCAACGATCTTCACGCTTTTCGTGCCGTCGATTTACGCGGCCGTGGCCGGCGCCGTCATGTGGGCGCTCACCGCGATACCGGCCGCGATCACGGCTACGATCGCGTGGGCTGCGTCGATGTGGGCCGCGGCGGTGGCTGTGATCGCTGCAACGTGGCCCCTGCTCCTGATCGCCGTCGCGGTCGGCCTCGTGGTCGCCGGGATCGTGCTGCTCGTGAGGCACTGGGCGCAGGTGAAGCAGTTTTTCTCGGACATGGCAGCCGGCGCCGTTCATGCGGGAAAGTCGTTCGTCGAGGGTCTGGCGAACGGTATCCGGGCCGGCGCTGACTTCGTGATCAACGCCGTCAAGAATCTCGGCGGCATCGTCATCAAGGCGATCCGGGCGATCCTCGGCGTGCACTCCCCGTCAACGATCATGTTCGGCGTCGGCCTCAACGTGGCCGAAGGGCTCGAGGGCGGGATCGATCAGGGCGCACCGAAAGCCGCTGAGGCGAGCGAACGTATGGGGGCGGGCGTTGCCGGGGCCGCGTCGCCGGGTAGCGGATCCGGCGGCTCGTCGAGCTCGAACGTATTCAACATCGACGTCCACATCGAAGCGGGCCACGCCGCCACGCCCCAACAGTTGCAGCACATCGTGGAAGAGGAGTTCGGCTCGCTCGCGAACCGTCTCGCCGCGATGATCGGTTCGGCTCCGGTGCCGGCGTGACAACCGGCGCGGTCAACCCGCTTCTCAACTACAACCCGCCGGCGTTCTACGCGCCGTCGACGTGGGACGTGATCCAGCTCGAGGGCGTCACGTGTCCGGGCACGGTTCGGATCAGCGGCTTCGACCGCAAGTTCGTGTGGGACAAGAAGAAGGGCAAGGGCGCGCAAGGCGTCTCGCTTACGTACGTGGCCAAGGACATCTGCCAGGGCCGGCTTCTGTTTCACGTCTGGACCGAGGCGCAATTCCAGGCATGGGAGACCTTCATCCCGCTCTTCAAGTACGACCCGACGCGCACGAATTTGCAGGCCGTCACAATTTGGAACCCGCTCCTTTCCGACGTCGACATCACGCAGATCGTCGTCGAGTCGATCGGCCCGTTCGAGCACCAGGGCGCCGGACTCTGGACGCGCGAGGTGAGCGCGATCGAGTGGAGCCCGCCCCCCAAGGCCGCCGCAGTCGCCACGCCCACGGCCGCCCAGTCCGGCCGCAACGGCCCCGTCGTGAATCCGCAAGCTCCGGACGCGACGAATCCACTGATCACGAAGATCCAATCGCTCGCGACCCAGTTTCAGCAGACCTGACCCATGCCCGCCAACATCCGCGCCACAATCCCGAAAGTCGCTGCCCCGGCGCAGATCCCGCCGAACGCGGTCCCGTCGCAGTACTGGGGATCGGCGAACGGGCAACGGATCATCTCCGGCACGCTGTCCCTGCCCCTATACGGCGCGTGGGTGGCCGATCTCGTGCTCCAGACGACTACGCCCCTATCCGGTCCGGTGACGCTTCTCGTGGGCAACCTGACGCTCGTGGGGGCCGTGTACCGGCAAGCCGTGTTCGCGGGTCTGCTCGAATGCCGACTCGTCGCGGGCGCGGGCGGCTGGGCGAAATCGGTCGGGGCGGTTGGGTACAACAATCCGGCTGGCGTCCAGGCATCTCAGGTGCTCTCGGACGCGGCGGCGGCAGTCGGTGAAACGGTCGTCGTCGCGGTCCCGTCAACGGTCGGCAATCAGTTCGCCCGATTCGGTGACTCGCCGACGATGCCCGGCAAGGCGGGGCGGGTGCTCCGGTCCGTCGCCGGTCAGCAGTGGTGGATCGATGCGGCCGGCGTGACGCATGTGGGGCCCCGACCGTCGATGGCCATCTCGTCGCCGTTCACCGTCGAGGAGTTTCACGGATCGAGCGGCACGCTTCGGATCGCCACCGAGGATCCGGCGTCGTGGCTGCCGGGGAGCACATTCTCGAGTGCGACCGTGGCGACCCAGACGATCGCAAGCGTCCGGCACGTGTTCGGTGCGGACGGCGTGGCGCGGCTCGAAGTCATGCTCGCGGGCGCTTCCGAACCGTGGATCGAGTCGATCCGGGAGCTGATTCGGCAGGAGATCGCCGGCTCGGTGCCGTACGCCATGACGTATGACTACGTGGTGACAGCGACGACCGGATCGACGATCGACGCGCTACCGGCCGATCCGACGCGTGGGGCTCCACCGTTGACGGGCGTACCGTTCCGGTGCGGTGTGCCGGGCGGATCGGCGACGTTGACGCCTGGTACGCATGTGGGGATCGCGTTTCTGGACGGCAATCCGGGTAAGCCGGTGCTTGCTGGGGCGATCGACTCGACGACGGCGCAGATCGTTGGCGTGTCCGGGGTCCAGGTGAATATCGGCGCGGCCCCGACCGACGGGATCGTGCTGCAAACGTCCCTCGCGGCGCAGCTATCGGCTCTCGCGAACCGCCTCGCGGCAGATGAGGCCCTGTCTGCCACCATGGCCGCGCAGTTCGCCGCCGCGATCGGTCCCATGGCATCGCTCGGGCCCGCAGCAATGGCGCCGCTCACGGCCGCCGTCACGGCCGGTATCACCGCGTACAGTGCCGCAGCCGCGATCCCCAACTACTCGCTCACGTGCAAGGCCAGCAAATGACGCAGCCGGTTTCGCCTACCGATTTCGGAACAACGCTCTCGTGCACCTTCGACATCGACCCGATGGGCCAGACCGTCTCCGGCCTGACCGCGCTCGCCCAAGCTCTGATCCGTCGCATCACGACGCCGCGCGGCCGGCTGCTCTCCGATCCAAACTACGGCTACGACATCGCCGGGGAGCTCGAGGACGACGTGACGACGCAACAGGTGAACGCGATCGCCGCGAACGTCGACGCGGAGTTTCTGAAGGATCAACGCGTGTTCTCGTCGGTGACGACCGTGACGTTGCAGACCGACGGACAGCTTGACGTCGCGTCACAGGTGCAATCGGCGCTCGGGCCGTTCTCTCTCGTGTTCTCGCTGTCGCCCTCGGGTATCCTTACGATTGTGAACGGACCATGAGGGCAGCCTGATGTCGACCATACCCGTCAGCTCGCTTTTCACGCCCCAAACGCCCGCGCAGTGGCTCGCCCAATGCCTCGCGGACGGGCAGGCGTACGGGCTGACGACGACGTCATGGCAGCAAGGCGATCCGCTGCTCACGATGATGAACGTCGTCTCGCTCGAGCTGTCGAAGGAAGACGCGCTCGGGATCTCGCTCCGTGCGATGGGCGGCTTCCTCGACTTCGCCGCATCGGGCTCGGTCACGGTCACGGACATCAACGGCGCCGTCACCCAAGTCCCCGTCACGCCGGACCCGTCGATCCCCGCCCAGAATCCGACGGGCGCGCTCGGTCTACTCGATACGCTCGCGAGCAGCGTCTACAACGTCAAGCGTACGCTCGCGTCGGCCGCGGCCGGTCCGCTCTACCTCGCGAATGCGTCCGGCGTTTCGCTTGGGTCGTTCGTCGCTGGCACGTTCCACGTCCAGAACGCGTTTACGGGCGCGACGTATTCGAATCAAGCCACGTTCGCCTTCACGCCGTCGGTGCAGCCAGGAACGAGCGTGTCGACGGCGACCGCGACGACTCCGGTGTCCGTGACTACGTCCGCAAATCACGGCCTCTCGACGAATGCGGTCGTGTTCGCGCGCGGCCTCGGGGTGTGTGCCGACAATTTCTACACGATCACCGTCACAGGGCTGACCACGTTCACGCTGAACGGATCGATCGGCGCCGGCTCGTTTCCAGGTCCGCCCCCCGCTCCGGCCATATACACCCCGCAGCTCATCGCGTTCGCAGCGGACCAGACGGGCCCAGGCGGGAATGCGGGCATCGGTCAGGTCAATCAGCTCGTGACGGCCGCGCCCAAGTGCTACTGCTCGAACCTCGTCACGTGGGCCGGCGCGCCGTTCATGTCGAACGCGACGCTCGCGACCATGTGCCGCGCGAAGCTCGCCGTCCTATCGCCGAACGGGCCCGCGGGCGCGTACGCGTTCTGGGCGATCTACTCGTATCTTGTTCTCTCGGGTCAGACGGTTTTTCCGAACCCGATGACGAACGCGACGCAGCTCGGCCTCAATCAGTACCTGACGGGCCTCGGTGTCGGCGCGCAGGTCTCGCCGATCCCGACGAACATCACGCTCGACGGTGGACCGGTGACGCGCGTCCTCGTCGCGACGAACACGGCGACGGGCACGGTGCAGGTGACGGCGGCGAACGCATCGGGGGGGCTCGGCGGATCGGTCAATCTGTCGGTGAGCGGCGGCACGACGGCGAGCCCGATCGTTCTCAACGTCGTCGGTCACGGGTGCGTGACGGGCGACTACGGCCAGGTCAACGGCGTTCAGGGGCTCGTCGGCGCAAACGGGCAATGGCAACTCACGTTCGTTGACGCGAACCACGTCTCGCTGAACGGTTCGAGCGGATCGGGCGCGTACACGAGCGGCGGCGTGTTCAGTGGCGGCGACCTCTACGCCGTCGGCGCCGTCGTCCAGGCCTACGCAACCCCGAACGCGGTGAACTCGTCGGTAATCGCCGCTGGCAACGTCACGATCACGATCACGGCAACCGTCTACGTTCCGGCCGCGTTCGCTGCCCAGTACGCGACGCAGATGGCTGCCGCGCTCAGCCAGTACGTGACGACGTTCCCGATCGGCGGCCTCAACGTCGACAATCAAACGAACATCATGCCGATCGACGCCATCATCGGGATCCTCTACTCGTGCGGCTCGAACGCGGGCGTTATCTACACGCGATCGGTCGCCAACGTGACATTGAACGGGACGCCGAACGATCTGAATCTGACGTCGACAGGCGTTGCGGTCGGTCCGATCACGACGGGCATTGTGATCGTGGGGCAATAGGGGCGCACCATGGGTTTTTACGACGACATCGTCAGCGATTCCGTCGCTCCGCCTTGTCTTCAACAGGGCGCGTACCAGCAAGGCTCCGGCGTCGGCGGTCGGTATCTTCAGACGATCGGCAAGGAACTCGACACGATCGCGACCCGCGCACGCCAGGCCGCCGTCGTGTCGATGCCTGGCGTCGGCGACCCGAGCGCGATCCCGATCCTCTGCGCCGATCGCCTGATCGTCCAGGGATCGAGCGAGACGACCGGACAGATCACGGCTCGACTCACCGGCGCCTTTGACTCGTGGAAGGTCGCCGGGGGTGACTGGGGCGTCCTTGCCCAGATCCTCGGCCTCTTCCGTGGCTTCCCGAACGCGGTTCCGCCCGGGCGCATCGTCGGCGGCGGATACGGTGCGGACTCGATCCGGTGGTCGTACTGGCCGACCATTCCGCCTCAGTTCCAGACTCCGCCGCTTCACACGCCGGTGATGCAAAACTTTTTGTGGGACTTCGATGTCGAATATACCGGCCTCGGGCCGAACGTGTCGCCCTGGTATCGGTTCTGGCTGATCCTCGACTCGTACGGGTCGTATGCGTGGTGCACGGCCGCCCCCGCACTCGGCGGGGGGCGTCTCCTCGGATCCGGCCTCGCGATCGGCTTCAGCATCACGCCGGCGATCTTCGTATCGATGCGAACGCTCCTCTCGAACTGGCAAGCCGCGGGCGCGTGGTGTCGTTGGATCATCGTGAACCTGAACCCG
>JBAULD010000787.1:0-5321 GCA_049578005.1 Polyangiaceae bacterium | reverse complement strand
CTCTCGAACCGGGCAAGCCGCGTTGCGACTTTCGTTCAGAAGCGGATGTGGGTCCACACCAGGCGCATCGTCGTCCCTGCGCAGGGTCATTCCGTGGGCAGCGGGAGGCCTTGCTGGCGCAGGAACGTCAACTTATCCCAGTAGCCGCGTTGGAAGACGATGCGGTCGTCGCGCACGTGAAAGAAGCCGCACCCCCGCAGGCCCTTCGGATCGCGCCATTCGAGCATCGCCCAATCGCCGTCCTCGAAGATGTTCTCCACGATGCAAACCATCTCGGCGGTGGCGAAGGCGTCGGCGAACATCCGGCGGATGGCGTCTCGCCCCTGTAAGGGCTCTTCCGCCACCTGATGGTTTACGGCGTCTTCGGCGTAGAACGACGCGAGCCGGTCCGCGTCCTTCGCGTTGAAAGCCTCCACCCACGCCGTGACCAGAGCCTTGGGACGCATGGCGCATCCAGCGTAGGCCTGCATTTCTCGGCGGTGAAGCCGCTTATTGGCCCCGGCGCAGGCGGTCCAGGACTCGTGCCCGTAGCGCGAAAAATTTAGCCGCGAGCCGCGCCGCGCGCGACGAAGATCTCAGTGAAGCCGGCGACCCTTCGTCTCCGCCGAAACCTCTTCCCGCTCGCGTTCACTCACCACCGCAAAGCCAAGCTTACGGAGGGTCCTCACGCACTTCCCGCACTCGTCCCCCGCGCGGGGAGCGTAGGTCAGCGTGACGTCGCAGATCCCACCGCACACGGCTTGCGCGAGGACGCGGTCTCCGGCGCGCGAGGGGAAGACGGTTTCGTCCGTTGCGCCGAACCAATGGACGGTGCCAACGCTAAACCAGCCACGTCCAAACGCGACACGCGGAGGAAGATCCCATCCACGAGTCCGGTTCCCCTGGCGCTGAAAGTTCTTTAGGCAGTCGTCGCAGATCTGCCCATCCCCGTGGGTTTCGAAGTGGCTGCACGCCCATGAAGGGATGCGCAACGTCATTAGCTGAGAGGACTTTATCATGCGGGCATCTCCGAAGATCAATCCCCGCCTCTGTGGCACGTCCGAAAACGCCCTCTTCACGAAGGACGCCTGTCGGGAGATCGGTTCCAGCCAAGCCGCGAGCTGAGGCAACCGTTTGCGCCACACGCGCTGCAGTCGAAAGTCCACGTACTTGAACGCAACGCCGACGCCGACGGCTATGCCAAGGCTCTTTCCGTCGAGTCAGAGGGAAGAGATGCTGCCCGATTGCGAAAAGCACCGCGCCACCCCGGCGGTATCCGTTTGACAGCAAAGGTCGTACTGACCGCCCGCGGGCACGTTCCAGCCTGCGGGGCATGTTCCACAATTGTCGCTTTCCGCACCGAGTCGGCGGTGTGGTCGGACCGCCCAGGCAAGTGTTCGTGGGACACTCACCGCTTCCAAAACAACAATAAAGGCAGATGCCTAGGGAGCCGTCCGCAAGGTCAGAACAGACGGGCTGGCGAAGCGACTGAAGTTCGTGAGGCGAATACCCGCCCGGACCGCACGGGTAGGAGCAATTCAATTCGAGTCCAGCATCCATCGGCGCGCTAAGAACCGACGCTTCGCCGCAGCCACCATCGGCGAGCGAGCAGCATGTGCCCGGATCGGGAAACGTCAGCGATGCGTTGTCGCACGCGGCAAAAGGTGCGCCCGGACAGTTGGCGCATTCGGTAGCCTGGGTCGGGCTGCCACGGCAGCATATGTTTGGATGGGCGTAACCAGTTTCACATGCCGGGATAAAACTCCCGTTTGCCGTCGAAACATCGACCGGCTGCGTCGCAGGGCACCCTTGAATGGTAGGAGCGATCGCCCCGACGTCTGCCCCGCTGTCCGTAGCTGATCGCGTGCCGGCATCACTCAGTAAAGCGCTACCGATATCCGGAGCGACGACATCATCCGGCGAAGCGCTGTCGATACCGGGCGGTGCGCTGTCGTTGCCGGGAGAAGCGGTGCCATCGCCCGGAGAAGCGCTATCGATACCCGCCGACGGGCTGTCAATAACCGTTGAAGCGGTGGCGTCCGCCGATGATGATGAGGCGCTGTCGATACCCGTTGAAGCGGTGGCGTCAGCCGGTGAGACGCTGGCATCGGGATTCTGACTACTGGAGCCACCATCGGCGCCCCTTGGGGTCCCGGGAGCCAAACTACCGTTGCAGCCAGGCGCCACCAGCAACGCAACACAAGCCACGCCAGCGGAGAGGGCGAGAAGAGCGGCATTTGTCGGCGCAGTTTTCATTCAGCCAAAGGCAACCGAACCGTAGTACTGTCTCCGGACAAGGCGACCCCGACACACTTTACCCGAGACGGGGACAAGCCCACTGCGACATCAGCACGTTCCGCGGCAGCGCGTCATCGCTCGACAGCCTGTCTAAAGGTCTCGAGTTCCCGGGCGAGTCCGATGGTGATGCGCAAAAGCACCCTGGCGAGCTGCTCCACCACCTTCGGGTCCTGCTGCCGTTCCCAGTCGACCGCCTCCGCATACCGTTGGGTCGTCAGGCGTTACAGCACGAGCGCCAAGATTTCCTTCGACGATCTTGCTTCGCACCTCTTGGGCAAACTCGTCGCCCACTCCGAGTTCGGAGAGCAGCCGAAGTGCCTCCTGGCAGTCCTTCAAGAACTCACTGCGCGTCATCGGCTAACGATGCTGCGTGGAAGAGGCTGGGGGCATGCCCTCAGTCGGTGTGCAGTGCGACTGGCATTGGGAATCGCCCCCGCAGTTGTCGGCGCATGGAACGGTGCTGTAGCCCTCCGTCGGCTGTTTCGGGGGCGTCAGCCATGAACAGGCGGACGCGGCGAGAAGAGCCAGCGGAATTGGGTGACGGAGCCCCACACATCGAAGTGTAACCGGTCGCGTCGCCGCCGTGAAATGGCAGTCGTTTGCGGTGGGCTTGTCGCCAACTCCCACTTGCACCCGCTGAGCGTCGCGGTACGGAAGCCTTCATGAAGGCGCAAGCGACGACCCTCTATCCGTTCGTCCCATCGGGACCACACTTCGAGCGGTCGCTACTGTTCTTCGCCGCGCTTGGGTTCGAGACCGTTTGGCGAGAGGGCGGACTCGCGGGTCTACGCTTCGGCGGCGCCTACTTCATGCTGCAAGACATCGACGTGCCCGAGTGGCAGAAGAACCAGATGATCTCCTTCGAGGTGGACGATCTCGACGGCTACTGGTCGGAACTGGAGGCGAAGAACCTCGCCGCTTCATTCGAAGGCACGACGTTTCGACCCCCAACTGACTTCCCGTGGGGTCGCGAGATTCATTTCATCGATCCGGGCGGCGTCTGCTGGCACGTTCGTCAGAGCAAGAAATAATCGTTCGCCGACGCAACTTGGTCAACGTGGCTCCAGCCGAGTAGGGGAGGATGGCAACAGCCTAGCGATGACGAACGCAGCCGCGGTGCCGTTCGCCTGATCGAAGCCCTCGGCTGGTCAGTCTCCTCAAGCGCTACCGCGCACCACGCCTTGACCGCCTGCCGTCCAGGGAAATGGGTCCCGCGCCCACTGCCAAGAGGAAGAGAAGGCAAAAAGATCATCAGCAGGTCGGTGCGAGCCTCGTGCATCGTCTCCCAGAAGCCGTTCTTTTCTAGCGTCACGAGCTTGGTGCTGGTGATCGCCACCAGCATGCTGATGAGCAGCGGGAGGCAAACGATCCGTGTGGCGATCCCTACGATGATGAATACTCCGCCCAAGACTTCGACCATGCCAACGAAGGGCGCCGTCACGGCGGGCATTGGGATGCCGATCTTGATGAACCGACCGACTCCCAGCTCGTCTGGAAACAGGAACTTCTGCAGCCCTTCGGTCACGAAGACCGCGCCCACCACCAATCGAAGCAGGACGGTCGCCCGCGGTGCGCGCGATTCAAACGCCCAGCTCACCGATTACCTCCTTTGCGGAACCCGACAGTCCTTCAAGAATTCATCCCGCGTCATCGCACGCCAGGCAAGCGCAGTCCGTCGCCATCGATCCTCTTCGTTGACCATCCACCGTGAACCGGGCTGCGCAAGTCGAGCGAGGCACGAAGGGCAACGCGTCGGTCCGCGGGGCGTCTGCGGAACTTGTAGGTCGGCAGGTTGTCGACGTTTATCGACGCAGTCGAGCGTCGCCTTGAGGGCGTGGAACAATGGATTCATCCAGTCACCGGAGCACGACGGCTGAAGGAACCGCCTTTTGCCGCGCACTCGGAGCCCTGGCTCGCGATCCGCGACTACGAAACCCGGACCATCTGGCACATCACTTCGTGACGAGGACCGGCTGGAGGCTGGGTCTGCTGCCCGTGCTTCGAGGGCTGGCTCGGCGAGGTGTCGAAGAGCGCCTCCCCGGCGGCTATCTCCTGCTCCAGGTCCGCACGCGGGTCTTCGACGATTTGCTGCTGACCGCCATCCGTGACAGGACCTCGCAGCTCGTGATCCTCGGCGCGGGAGGTGATTCGCGCGCCTACCGGTTCCAGCAGAAACTCGGGGGCGTCACCGTCTTCGAGGTCGACCACCCCGCGACGAGTGCCTGGAAGCAGGGCTGCGTGCGAAGAATGCTCGGCAGCCTGCCCGACAACGTGCGCTACGTTCCCATCGACTTCAGCTGCGATGCGCTTGGTCCGGCGTTGGAAAACGCGCACTTCGATCGCAGCGCGCGAGCGCTCTTCCTGTGGGAGGGGGTGACCATGTACCTGAGACCCGACGCCGTCGATGGCGTGCTTTCGCTCGTCGCGGGCGCTCCCGCAGGTTCAAGTATCGTGTTCGACTACGTGTATGCCGAAAGCATCGCGCATCCGGAGCGCTTCGAAGGTGCCGTGGCTCAGGCGAAGTTCACGGCGTCGAGAGGCGAGCCCTTCCTCTTCGGCATCAGTCCAGAGCCGGACCGGCTGTCCGCCTTTCTGGCGGCGCGCGGGTTGGAACTCGTGCGACGTTGGGATCACGAGCATCTCAGAGCCCTCTATCCAGGCCCTGGGTTTCTCATGCCGTACCTCGGCGTCGTGCATGCTCGGGTACCGATGGCGTAAGGCCCTGGTGTCGCTTTGCGTCATCGGTTCGGGGACACGCCGATCGTATCGGGTGTACCCGCCGTGGTGAGCGGTTTGCGACCACCGAACAAGATGACGTTCGTCGCGAGGAGCACGATCGGAATGCCAGCGTTCGCCCACACGCCACCATCGCGGACGAATGCCACGGTGATAAGACGCGTGCTGCTCATCGTGCCGTGCAAAATAGCGCACGCGACCACGGACGCGGATTGCGCCCGGACGAGCTGAAGGATGGGCGCCAAGAGGAGGGCGAATGCAATCATCCCGAGCCCGCCGGCAACGGGATGTTCACGGTCGCCGTACCC
>JBAULD010000786.1:0-7681 GCA_049578005.1 Polyangiaceae bacterium | reverse complement strand
GCGTTACTCCTTCCCCCGTCGAAAGGACACCCTATGGATCCAGAACACAACCCCCCATCATCATCTGGCTGCGCGAACGAGCGGAGAGCACCGCGTTTTTCTTCAGTGGCCGCGCCAATCCTGGCGGTGACGATCGCCGCGGGCTGCGCGACCACGCCATCCGCGGAGCCCGCGCACAATCCGGCGGAAGAAGCCGCGGCGATGGAGCGAACGCGCTGCGGGCCCGACCTCGACGAAGCAGCGCTTGCGCCCGTGCTCAACCGCCAGGCGATCGAGTCCGTGGAGCCGCTTTACACACGCGAGCAAAGCGGAAAGTCAGGCAACACATCGCGTCTTTTCGGAGCAGTCATCCGCGTTCGCGCGATTCAGGGAGTGACCGCGGAGTGGCTGGATCGGGCCCTCGAGTGCCATAGCGCCCGGCGCGTGCTCGGACGCATTCCGGAGAACGCCATGCCGAACGATCCCTTCTGGCTGCCGGGCAGAATGGTGGACATCGACGCGCAGTCTGCGCGCGACGGCTTCCAGGTGGCCGTTCGCGGGTACAGCGTCGACGACGCTCAGGAGATCCTCATCCGAGCGAACGCGTTCGTGGCCGGCAAGTAGAGTTGCCCCTTCGGGCGGGGGATTCGGCTTCTGGTCGACGGTACAAGCCGACTTGCTTGTGCATCCCACCATTTGCAAGCATCCTGCGGCCCGCGCCATGGCGACTTCGGACCCGACGACCCGTTGCCACACCGGGCAGCGCGGCCGCCTTTGGACGGAGTTCGGATGGCGCGTCGATCGAAAGGAAGGCTTCGTGTGACCCGGATCAGCCCCATTCACGTGGAACGATGTCTCGGCTTCGCCGTCGTTTCGGCTCTCTCTTTCGTCGGGGGCTGCTCGTCCTCGACCGGTACGCAGCCGGCGACTTCGCACGACGGAGGGCCCGACGCGTCGTTGGGGGCGGGCTCGGATGCGTCCGTCGAAGCGGCAACCGACGGGTCGCGGGAGGGCGGTGCAAACGCCGCAGTCCTCGTGAGCGGAAGCGGAGCGGTCTGCTCGGGGACCGCTTCGCCGACCGAAGCGTCCACGGTGATCACGATCGACGGCGCCAGCCCGGGCCGAACATTCGACTTCATCGGCGGCCTGAGCGGAGGGGGCGGCACTTCACGACTGCTCTACGATTACCCCGCGGCGCAGCAGAGCGAGATCCTCGATTACTTGTTCAAGCCCGGGTACGGCGCCTCCCTTCAACTTCTGAAGGTGGAAATCGGCGGCGACTCGGACACGACCAACGGCGCCGAAGCCAGCCACGAGCGCACCGCGATCGACCAGAACTATCATCGTGGATACGAATGGTGGTTGATGCAGCAAGCGAAGGCTCGCAACCCGGACATCAAGCTCTACGGCCTCGAGTGGAGCGCGCCGGGCTGGTTCAACGGGGGTTTCTTTTCGAAGGACAACATCGACTACATCGTTCACTGGATTCAGAATGCGAAATCCGTTTACGGATTGACGATCGACTACATCGGCGGTTGGAACGAAAATGGATACTACGCGCCCTGGTTCGAGAGCCTCAAAGGAGCTCTCGTCGCGAATAATCTTAGCACCAAAGTCGTCGCCGCGGACGCCTATCAGAACTTGGACGTCGCCACCGACCTGAAGAGCGATTCCGCGTTCAACGCGGCAGTGGACATCGTCGGCGTACATTATCCGTGCCAGAACCAATCGACCGACTGCGGAAGCTTGCCCAAGCTGTCGGACGCCTTGGCGCTCGGAAAGCCGCTCTGGGCTAGCGAGGAGGGCTCCGGCCCGTTCGACGACGGCGCCTTCGCCATGGCCCGCGCGTACAATCGCCACTATATCCAGGCAAAAATCACGGCCAGCATCAACTGGTCGGTCGTCGGATCGTGGTACGCGAATCTGCCCTACGCGGGGGTCGACGGCCTGCTCTTCGCCAATCAGCCGTGGTCCGGATCGTACGTCGTCGACCGAGAGATCTGGACGACCGCGCACACGACGCAGTTCGTTCGCCCAGGTTGGCAATACCTCGACACGGGGAGCGCCATCGTGAGCGGCGTCGGTAGCTATGTGACGCTGAAATCACCCACCACGAGCGACTGGAGCCTCGTCCTGGAAACGCTGGACACCGGAACGCCGACCACGTTCGACGTCGTCGAGACCGGGGGCGTGTTCGCGGGGCCGGTACACGTGTGGGCGACCGACCTCTCCGCCCTGACTACGAGCGCGTGGTTCGTCAAGCAAGCGGACGTGATCCCGAACGGCTGCACGTTCTCGTTTACGGCTCAGCCGAACCACGTCTACACGCTCTCCACCACGAGCGGGCAAGGTAAGGGAATCACGACGCCGCCGGCGCCCGCGGAGATGCCGCTTCCGACCGCCGACGATTTCGAGAGTTACACGGTCGGCGCGATGCCGAACATTCCGAAGTATTTCTCCGCGATCGAAGGCGCGTTCGAAGTGGAGGCTTGCGTCGGCGGTCGAACGGGCAAGTGCTTGCAGCAAGAGATCACGGCGGCTCCGATCGCCTGGGGCAGCGCCGCATTGCCAAACCCAGTGACGATCGTGGGAGACCCTCTCTGGGGCGACTACCGGGTTTCGGTGGATGCGCTTCTCCAGCACTCGGGGTCGATCGACTTGATCGGGCGCATCACCGCACAAAATCAGAGGGGGGGCGGCGTCGAGGGCTACCACCTCAGGGCGAGCGACAGCGGAACGTGGACGCTCTTCGCGCAGGACGCGCAGATGACCAATACTACGCTCGCGACCGGGAATGTGGCGTTCCCGCTCGGCTCATGGCACACCCTGGCGCTCGATTTTAGCGGGACGACCATCACGGCCTTCTACGACGGCGCGACTATCGCCACGGTCACGGACGCGACATACGCCGCGGGCAATGCGGGCCTCTCCGCGAGTCAATGGATCGACGCCCAGTTCGACAACTTCGCGGCAAAGGCGAACGCGACCACCACACCGAGCGACGCCGGCGAACGGGGTGCCGCGTCTGCCCCGGCCGCGTGCACCGCGAAGCCGTCCGCGGCGGGAGATGCCGGGGTGAGCCTGATCACCGACTTTTCGATGCCGAACGGGGACGGCGGTCCGGGCAGCTCGGTGAACTTCGGGGCCTTTTCCTCCACCCCGGGAACCTTCGGCGGCGGGAGCTACGCCTATCCGGCGCTCGGACCGGGGGTCGACTCGTACGCCGACACCGACGCCGGAATCTACTGCACCTCCCTGGGCAGCAAGAATTCGTTCGTGGCGACGGCGACGCCCGGCACGGGATTCGTGCTCTCGGGCACGGTTGCGACGTTCACAGGCGTCGGCTTCTACCTTTACCAATGCGTCGACGCGTCCGCGTTTCAAGGGATTCAATTCACCATTTCGGGCGACGTGGGAAATGAAAGCCTCGACGCCGGGTCTCCGGACCAGATTACGTTCAGCATCTCCATGGTCGCGAACGGCGGCCCGCCCCAAGGGCCTTGTACGCTCGGCGGGTCGTGCGCGCAGCCGTCCTACGTGGTCACGGTTTCTCCCCAACCGACGACGATCAAGATTCCGTTTCGAATGCTCAACGGCGGGGCGCCGATCTACGTCTTGGATCCTTCGCAAATCTCCGGGATCCAGTGGGCACTGCCCTGGCCGTGCACGGCCACCCCGAGCGTCTACACGACGAACATCACGATCAGCGACGTCGCGTTCTATTAGCGGGGCTGAGCGAGGAGCTCCCTCGAGCTCGGTGAACCCCGGACCGAAGTTTGACGGAAGTCCGGGGTCTCGCGAAACGAGGGATTTGCGCGCCGGAGCTACTTCGGGGCTCGCATGATCCCGGAGCTATTGGTCCAGTACACGGAGGCTGCATCCTGCGCAATCGCGTTCGCGTTCCCGCCCGACGCGAACTGCGTCGCCGCCCCGCCGGTCGTGGGAACTTTCATGATCGTCGCACCGGATCCGTCGATCCAGTACACGTTGCTGAGATCCGCAACGAGGTCGACCGGCGACGACGCGGTGGCGAGCTGCGTCGGTGACGTGACTGCGCTCGTCGATACGCGCGACACGCTGCCGCCCGCTGCGTCGGCGTAATAGATATTGCCACCCTGCAGCGCAAGCCCGACCGCGTTCATGTTCGCGCTGCTGGCAAGCGTAGTGTAATTGGTTCCAGTCGGCGCGACGCCGATCGGCTGAGCGTAGACTCCGTTGCTACCAAAGCCCATGCTCGCCCAATAGACTTGCGTCGCGTCGGCAACGATGCGCGTCGGCTCCGCCCCGTTCCCAAAGCCGCTAACCAGGCCGGGCGCGTTCGCCGTCCGGAGCTGTTCTTGCCAGATGCCGCCGGACTGCACGTAAGCAAATATGCTGTTGGTGAGCGTGTCCACGAACAGCGGAGAGACGACGTCTTGTACGTTCGCTACCGGAATGACCGGCGAGACCGCGCTCAGGGTTCCGACGGGCGCGAGCGAGAGGAACCCGGGGCCGGAGCCCGACGGGCTGTTCGAGTTGTAGCCAGCGAAGTACACGTCCGTTCCATCTGTGCCGATGCACATGGCCCCCGTCGCCGCGACGGCGGCCGTCGCGTTCCCACCGGCGACGGGCACCGACGCCAGCTCTACCCCGTTCCCGTCCGTGTACAAGTAATAGACCCGGACTCCATCGGTCGCGAGAGCGAACGGCGCGGTCGCCGACGTGAGGAGGTACGGCTGACAGACGCCGTTTGCGCACGTCTCGCCCCGCGACGCCCCAGGGCATGCGTGTCCGCACGAGCCGCAATTGTGCGGATCGTTCGACGTGTTCACACACGTTCCGCTGCAGCTGACGGTCCCCGCCTGACACGTGCAGGTCGTTCCGCTGCACACGGAAAGGCCCGTGCACGTGTTGGGGCAGGTCACGGTTCCGTTGCACCCGTCCATTGCGCTGCCGCATTGCTGCCCGGCGCACGCTTGGGCAGTAGTCTTCGGCGTGCACTGGCACGTGGTGCCGCTGCAAATGTAGGGCTCCGTGCACGTGTTGGGGCAGGTCACGATTCCGTTGCAGCCGTCCATCGCGCTGCCGCACTGCTGTCCGGCGCACGCTTGGGCAATGGTCTTGGGCGTGCACTGACACGTTCCAGGCGTTGTGGTCGTACTGCACGTGTACGGAGCGGTGCATCCCCCGCACGACAGAGTCGTGCACCCGAGCGTCGAAAGCGAACCGCATGTGAAACCCATTGGGCAACTCCCGGGGCACATCGTGTTCGTGCACGTTCCGGCGCCGCTGCACGTCTCGGGCGCCGTGCAGCCAGGCAGGCACGCCACCATGTTGCCGCATCCGTCCGGAGCCTGACCGCACACCGCACCCGCACAGGGGGACGGATTCGGCGTGCACTTGCAATTGCCGTTGCCGTCGCAATGAGACGACCCACCCGCCGAAACCGGAGAGCATACGTGCCCGCAGGTTCCGCAGTTGTTGTCGTCGTTCTTCAAGGAAACACACGCGCCGTTGCACGCGTCGGGAGTCGCGCCGACGCAAGCGATAGTGCAGGCATTGCCGTTACACGCGGCGCTGCCGGTGCCCGAGTTCGGTGCCGCGCACGCCTTGCATGCGGCGCCCCCCGTGCCGGTGCCGCACTCCGTGGGAGTCTGGGCGGTGATGCACCCGTGGCTGTCGCAACATCCCGCGCTGCACGAAGTAGCGTCGCACGCGGTGCACGCGCCGTTGTGGCAGATCTGGCCGGACCCGCAGGATTGGCCCTCGTCGACCGGCACGGCGTTCTGGCACGCGGGCCCACCAGAGCATGACTGCACGCCCACGGAGCACATGCTGCCGCCCGGGCTGCACTGCGTGCCCGCCGAGCACGCCACGCAGCTGCCACTCCCGTTGCATACTCCGGTCGCTCCTCCGGCGGCGAGACACGAAGTGCCCGCGGCCGCGTCGGTATTCTGATCCGAGCACGTGGCCACGCCGCCCTCGCACGCGGTGATCTTGCCCACGTGGCACGAGTTGCCGGCTGGCGGGCAGGCGGAGCCGACTTCACATGCGGCGCAATCGCCGCCGTTGCAGTAGAGCCCCGTCCCGCACGACGTCCCGTCCGCGAGGTTTCCCGCGACCGCGCAGACGGCGACACCCGAGCCGCAGCTGTAACTCTTCTTGACGCAGGGGGTGTTCGGGGCCGAGCAGTCGCCCCCCGCGTTGCACTCGACGCATTGGCCCGCGCCGCACACGTGCCCGCCCGCGTCGCCCCCGCCGGCCCCGCAGGGCGTTCCGTCGGCGACCGGAGTCGTTTCCCGGCAAACGCGCCCGGCGTCGGTGCAAGCCCACGTGCCGTTCTGGCAGTCGTTGGGCGCGCACGCCCCGCCGCCCACGCACGCGGGGGGCGTGACGGTCCCGGTCGAGTCAGGCTCTTCGGCAGCATCGGGCTCGCTCGGGCCTTCGAACTCAGCGTCGCCTTTCTGCCCCGCTGTCGCTCTTGCGCTGCCGTCCCGCAGGCCGGCCCCGGAGACTGTGTCGCTCGCTGGCGAGTCCTTCGCACTTCCGTCGCTTCCCGCCGCGCCCATGGACGGCCGTCCATCCGCCAAGGGGGCTCCATCGGAGGCTGCTCCGTCGGTAATCGTTCCCCCTTCGACCGTTGCGTCGAGATCGACGCCGTGAAGCTCGTTTCCGAGGATGTCGTTGCACCCAGCGCTCAGCATCCCGAGCAAGAGCGCAAGCCCGCAGTTGATTCGGGTCAGCATGGTTTCCGGTTTCTCCAGCGGCCGGCGCTCGCGTTGCCGCGTTGTCTCGCGGATAACGAGAGTCAAGCGACTTGCGCGAAAGCCCTTGGACCGTACCGCATGCCAACGGCAAACCCCGTAGCCCAAACGGATGACACGCTCCCCGGACAGCCGTCAATCCGGGCTCTCGGCGGACAGCGCCCTCAGCCGATATCCGACCCCCGGCTCCGTCAAGAAGTACCGCGAAAGACCGCCGTCGGGCTCGAGTTTTCGGCGCAGCTGCGCGACGTAGACACGTAAGTAGTGAATCTTATTTGTGCAGCGCGGACCCCATGTCGCCTCGAGAAGCTGCCGATACGTAACGATCCGTCCCGCGCTCTGCATCAACGTTGCGAACAGCGTGTATTCGATGGGCGTGAGATGCACCTCACGACCCGCGGCGTGGACAAGGCGTCGATCGAGGTCGATTCGAAGCTCGCCCACAGTAATGGTCGATTCGACGCGTGACGTGCGAACTGTCTGGCGTAGCCAGACGCGGACGCGAGCGAGGAGCTCAGCGTTGGCGAACGGCTTCGTGACATAGTCGTTCGCCCCGGCGTCGAGAACCGCAATTTTGTCGCGCTCTTGCCATCGGGCGGAGATCACCAAAATCGGTGCGGCCATCCACTCGCGCAAGCGTCGCGTTACGTCGATGCCGTCCTCGTCCGGCAGACCCAGATCCATCAAGACGATGTCGGGACTCTCACTTGCGGCGTACGCCAGCGCTTCCGCGCCGGAGGTCGCTTCCAGAGTATCGAGCCCGCTGCCCCGCAAGACGGTTCGCAGCAGCTCTTGCATGGGTCGCTCGTCGTCGACGACGAGCACGAGAGGGCTAGACCGCTGCATGGCCTTGTACGCCCCGACCGACGCTTCCGTGTGCGAAAACCATCTCCCGCTCCGCGTGGGCGCCGAGGGCAGGCGATCGAGATTGAGGATCTGCCTCGAAGCAGAATGGAGTG
>JBAULD010000785.1:0-8169 GCA_049578005.1 Polyangiaceae bacterium | reverse complement strand
GCCCTGTTCGTCGAAGGGACAGTTGACGTACGCCTCGTCGTCTCCGGGGCCGGTGCCCTTGCCGTACCGCGATTGCTTGAAGACCCGGCCCCAATCGATCGAGTCGGCGGCGATGATCGGAGAAATGGCGTCGTAGTAAGCCAGATGTTCCCGTCCGATCGTCCGGGCGAGCTCCGCGGCGAGTGCGTCGCCCGTCAGCGGTCCGGTCGCGAGGACGACGGGCGAATCGGGCGAAGCCTCGGGCAACGCCTCGACGACGCGCCGCTCGAGCCCGATTCGAGGATGGCCGAGGACGCGGGCGGTGATGGTCGCGGAAAAGGCTTCGCGGTCGACTGCGAGCGCCCCTCCGGCGGGAACGCGCGTCGCGTCTGCGCAGGCCATGATCAGCGACCCGGCACGGCGGAGCTCTTCTTTGAGCAAGCCGACGGCGTTTCCGAGGGCGGCGCCCCGCAGCGAGTTGGAGCAAACGAGCTCGCACAGGTCGTCGGTGGTCTGCGCCGGAGTTCGGGCGACAGGTTTCTGCTCGACCAGGCGCACGTCCACACCGCGCTCGGCGAGCTGCCAGGCCGCCTCGCAGCCGGCGAGGCCGGCGCCTACGACTGTCACGTTCGCCATGGCGACCGCGTAGCGCGTTTCTTGGCGCGGTGGTAGCTGCAGGGCGCACCCGGAGTGATCCATGGGCGCGGACGAACTCCCGGTGCGGCACCCGGAGTCGTCCAAGGGCGTCAGCTAACTCCCGGTGCGGCACCCGGAGTCGTCCAAGGGCGTCGGCTAACTCCCGGTGCGGCACCCGGAGTCATCCAAGGGCGCCGGCTAACTCCCGGTGCGGCACCCGGAGTGATCCGAGGGCGTCGGCTAAGTCCCGGTGCCGCTCCGCGAGTCATTCACGGCACTCGCAGGACTTCCGCGGCACCCGGGCCGCGGGCAAATCCCGACCCGGCCGAGCGCCGTTGGCCCGGGTTCGATTCCAAGCGCCTCCACCCATTTTTCCCCGACAGAATTCCCGACAGAAATGGGTCTTGGCGGGGGGGCCGCTCCTGGTCGTCAGCCACGCACGCACCCGCTCCCTAACGGGCCTGGCGACGGCCACTCGTGGTCTGCTCCCCAGCCGCCGTCAAAACACGAGCGCCTGCCGTGCGAATCCCCCGTGGGACCTCGCTGGTGGAGGGGCTACGTGTGATCGGCGAAGTCGTCGCGGAAAAAGCCAACGATCTCGCGAAGTGCAGGTGCGTCGGCGAATCCACAATGTCCGACGGCTCAGCAAGGCTGACGCTCTGGAACTGCCTGTGGTGGGACTCCCGAGGCCGCCGGTCCCCCCTCCGCCTGCGTCATTCATGAGGTCCATCGACGCCAGCCGTGCACCGGCGGAAGCAAGATGGCCAGAGACATGGCGACCTTGCTAGACATAGCCATCCGAATGGCCATACTTGGTCCATGGCTCGCAAAGTCGTCTCCCTCGCCGAAGCCCGCGACCACCTGACCGGCCTTGTTCGCGACGTCGAACGCGGACAGCGCGTCGACCTCACCCGCCGCGGCAAGCGCGTCGCCGTCCTTCTCTCTGCTCAGGAGTACGAACGCCTCAAGAGGCCGAACGCCGCCGACGGCCTGGCCTACGTCAAGGCGCTTGAGGCGTGGCGCGCGCAGCTGCCAGACGACTTCGAGGGCTTCACCGACGAGGAGGTGCGCGGCTGGCGCGACCGCTCGCCCGGCCGCCCCGTGGACCTCGGCTGATGGCTCTCTACCTCATCGACACGAACATCCTCGCCGCCCTCTCCAAACCGACCCCGGCGCGGACTGTGGAGCGCAAGGTCACCAAGCGCCTGGGCGAGATGGTCATCGCCGCCACGGTCCTTCACGAGATGTGGTTCGGGATTGAGCGCCTGCCGCAATCGCGACGCCGTGCCCAGCTGGAGAGGTTCATGGGCGAGTTTGTCGCGCCTCTGCGCGTGCTGCCATACGGCGAGCGCGCCGCCCGCTGGCACGCCTCCGAGCGCGCTCGCCTAGGAGCCGTCGGGCGTGCCGTCGACTTTGCCGACGGTCAGATCGCCGCAGTTGCCGCCGTCCAGGATGCGATCCTCGTCACAGCCAACGTTGGTCACTTCGAGGTGTTCGAAGGCCTTCGCGTCGAGAATTGGCTCACATAACGAGGCAGTTCCGCGGATACCTGACGACGCCCGCCTTCAAGCTCCAGACCGGTCACGTCGAGCCTCCCGAGGTGCAGATCCAGTCGACGGGTGCTCGAAGCCTCTGCCGAGGACCTCCAGGAAAGGTCGCTGCGCAGAGGGCCCACCATGTCGACGTCGGCAGCGTCCTACTCGCCGTCCATCGGCGACGGCGCGCCAAGAATCGGCGGCACGGACTTCGGCGCCACCCGGGCCGCGCCTCGCGCCGGCTCGTAGCGCGCGATCTGCGCCCCCGAGAGATCGATTATCCGAAGCCACCCGAGAAGCCGAATGAACTGATAGGTCGGATCGATCTCGAACCAGCGCACCGCGAAGTTGGGCGACTGCCCCCACTTGTGGTGATTGTTCTGGAAGAGCTCACCCATCGTGAGCACGTCGAACACCAGCGTGTTCTTCGAGTTGTCGTCGCTCTCGTAGTTCCGGTAACCGAGCTTGTGGCCGAACCAGTTGACGATCCCGCCGTGAACGGGCCCGAGTGCCAGGTGGATCGGGAAGAGCAGGAACAGCCACGCGCTCGTCGCGAACGTCGCGTACATCAGCAAATAGACGGCGCCCCAGCCGATCGCACCCCCCCAGCCGCCGAGCGTATCGTCGAAGAACTTCCACTCGGGGTAGCCGCCCTCGAAGCGAGGTTCCACCGCGACTCGGCGGTGCTTCAGATCCGAGTACTGCGTCTTCGTGCGCCACATCATCGCGAGGAAGCCCTGCTGGACCGGCGAATGCGGATCCTTCGGCGTGTCGCTGTAGGCGTGATGCATCCGGTGCATGATCGCGTAGGCGCGGGGGTTGAGGTAGCTCGGCCCTTGGATCGCCCACGTGAGCACGTGAAAGACGCGCTCCCACCCTTTGCTCATTTCGAACTGCCGGTGGGCGCCGTAGCGGTGCAAGAAGAAGCTCTGGAACATCACCGACAGCTGCCAGTGGACCGCGAAAAAGATGACGATTGCCACGTGTTTTCAATAGGGCACGCGCGACTTTTCCGCCCGCCATGTTTCGGTCATCCCATCCTTGGATTGTCACGGTTCTGTCACGAGCAGCGTCCCGACGCGCTCTCGCTCTCGGGCCAGCCAGGGCTCGAGCGCCGACCGCATGCGCGGGTCGGATAGCCAGTGCGCCGACCGGGTCCGCGTGGGAATGAACCCCCTGGCTCGCTTGTGCTCGCCGCCTGCACCGGGCTCGAATACGTCGAGCCCCCGCTCGAGGCAGAAGCGAATTCCCTCGTAGTAGCAGACGGCAAAATGGAGGAAGGGAATGTCGACGTTCGGCCCGGCGCCCCAGTATCGACCGTAGAGGCGCGACTTCGACATGACGTTGAACGCACCGCCCAGGATTTCGCCCGCTACGTTGCGCGCGACCACCCACGCCATGCGATGGCGGAAGCGGTCGACGATTTGCTCGAAGAAGCGGCGATTCAAGTAGAGACGCCCCCAGACTCCGTGGCGGTCGATGGTTCGTTCATAGAGCCCGTGCATGGCGTGCGCGAGATCCCGCCCGTACCCCTCGGGCGCGACCGTCTCGATCGCGATGCCATGATCGTCCATGGCCCGTAGCTCGCGCTTGATCTGGTTTCGCTGTTTGGACGAGAAGCGCTCGAGGTAGTCGGCCCAGCTTCCCGCGCCGTTTCTGAACCAGTGGTACTGAAACCCGTCGCGCCGCAGGTAGCCGGCCGCTTCCCAATGTCCCGCCTCCTCGTCGCGTGGAAAGTTGACGTGAACACCCGAGGCACCCACGCGCTCGCACCATTGGCGCGCGCCGTCGGCGACGATGCGAGTGACCTCGGCGCGGTCGGCGCCGCTCGCGACGAGGACGCGGTCGCCCGTCGCGGGCGTGAAGGGGACGGCCACGAGGACCTTCGGGTAGTAGCGAATGCCGAGCCGCTCGGCGAACTCCGCCCAACCCCAGTCGAATACGAACTCTCCCTCGCTGTGTCCTTTGATGTAGGAAGGGGCGACCGCGACGAGCTCTTCCCCTCGCCAGAGCGAGAGGTGCGCGGGCATCCAGCCCGTGCCCTCGCCGACGCAGCCGGTTTCCTCCAGCGTGTCGAGCCACGTCCACTCGACGAAGGGAGAGCTCTCCTCTCGAAGGAGAGCGTCCCACGTCTCGCGAGGGACGTCGCGCACGCGCTCGAGCAAGCGCAGCTCGTAGCCCTGCTCGGTCACGCGACGCCGGTCTCCTCGCGCACGAGCACGAACCAATTGTCCATCCAGCGTCCCCCCTTCTTCGCCCGACCGATGGTGACGTGAGGAGAGATGCCGCGCATGACGTCGACCATGCCCGCGTAGACGAGGCGCCCGAGCCGCGCGGAATTGGCCACGATCGCCGGCCACGTGTCGGGCCTCTCGCTGGGGACGGCCGTGTAGTCGATGTCCACTTCGCCTTCGTCGCTCGCCGGCCGTACGACGAAGTACCCGGGCCCGGTGAATGCCGAGAGCGACTGATGATTGTAGCCGAAGAGCACGCCGCTCTCGGCCGGCTCCCGCGGGCGGCAAAAGCGCTTCTCGAAATGCGTATGGGCCGGAAGCGAGTTTTTCCCGACGTGAATCACAGGCGAGAGCGGCGGAACCGAGGCCGGCACGAAGTCGTCCACGGCCACTTTGCGAAAGCCTTTCGCCGCTTCGAAGAGCGCCGTCATGTCGGCTCGCGTCCATTGACGCGTCGACCAAATTCGAGCCGAGTGCCCGATCTCGCTCAAGTCTTTCGAGAGGCGCGGAAGATCGAGGTGGGTCTCGATGAGGTTTCGAAGATCCATCCGTAGACGGCGAATATAGATGCGCCGCGTGACCGCGACGAGGATTTGCGCGTTTAGAGGTACGCTGAAGCAGCTCGCGGAGGCATGCGCCTACGGAGGGCGCGGGTCGTCGTGCCTAACATGGCCCGTAGACATTGTTCGCCGGGCACATCGGAGGTCCCGCAGCGCTCGGATCACACGGATTGGGCGCGCCGGACATCAGATTGCAGGTCGACACCACTTGGCAGTTGTCGAGGCCGTTCAGGACGTCGGGTGCGGCTGAGGAGGACGGCGTGTTCAGGTAGAAGAGCCCGTGCCACGGCTTTGCGGGGAGTGGCGTCGTGCAACGACTGTAGCTCACCGAGCCCTCGGTCTCGACGCCGATCTCGTAAACGCATTCCCCCGACTGCCGCCCCGCGACGCGCATGTATACGCTGCCTTGCGCCCAATAATATCCGCCCTGAACGGCGTCGCACGACAGCAAGCCCGCGAGGAGATTGGCGTCGCAAGCGACCTGACAGAAGGGCGCAGATAGGCAGCCGGCCTTGGGCGAAGATGCCCAGGAATATGTGGCGTCCCCGCCGTCGGGCAACGGCCCGGCCGCCAGGGCCCCGCAGACTCCACCGTCGATGGCGTTTTGACTCGCATCGTTGGCCTTCGCTGAGTCCTGCCCGCTGTCGATGGAGCTCGAAGCTTCGACCGTGTGCATCACGTCGCTCCCGCCGTCGACGGCGCTTTGACCATCGTTGGCTTGCGAGGTGTCTGGTCCGCTGTCGACGGGGCCTTGTCCCCCGTCGCCATTTTGCGCAGGGTCGCTTGCGCCATCTTCGGTGGCCGTCGCGTTATCGGGGCTGTCGCGCAACAAGACGTCGCCGTAGCCGCCATCGCCTTCCCCCGAAGGGGCTCCTTCCGCACCATGATCGGCGGCGCTGCCGTCACCGGGAGACGCATCGACGCTTTCGATGGGACCTGGCTCCGAAGTGCCGCACGCGATGGCCGTGCAAACCGTCAAGAACGCCGCCCCAATTCCAACGAGAGAATGCATCGGATCCATCATTTCCAAGGTTGTCACGTCCGGAGACCGTTCGCCCGAACTTTGACAGGCCGCCGAGCGGCTCGCCGTTCATTCTGAGCTCATCTCTTCTCGCAAAAAGGCACGAGGTCGGCGGGAAGATCTCGCGGCGGAACCTTTCTTGGTCCCTTTGCGTCCGATACGAGATTCCAAGTCCACGTCCATTTCGGCGGCAGCACGCAGCGGTACGACAGGCGCCCCATTTCGATTTCACTATCGAGCGATACCGTGCATCCACGGAGTGCAGGCGCAGCAACCAGGCGCGCGGAGCCAAACACGTACCAGATCTTCAGGTCGACTGAGGCGCACTGATTGACGAGCGTCGTAGCCTGGCGCCACTTTTCGCCCGCATCGCGCTTTTCTACATCGATTTCGATATGAGTCACCGCAGCAGAATCTGCAAGCGAACTGGCCGAGCTTGGCGTGCTTGGTTCGGCGCCGACCGCGGGCACGAAGGCCGCATTCGAACAACAAATGGTCGCAATGATCGCGCGCACGAACCGACTCCGCCGTACCCAGAGCGTCGTGACGTACATGCGACCGCCTTCTCCACTCGATGCGCGCCGACTGCCCCGCGCTGCTTGCTCCCGCGGCAATGCCTCGTTCCTTTCAAGTTTCAAATGTGCGCGAGCGGCGGGTCGGCTGCTCCCGCCGCTCTCGTTCTATGCGCACGACTCTGCGTCGCGCTCCGAGGCCGCGCACACGAGGTGCCGCTACGGATGATCGAGCTCTCGGTCCATCTTGTCCGGAGTCACGATCTGGGGAATCGCGAGGAGGGCCGCCTCTGACCCGGACGATACGCCTGGACCAATCACACCGCCACCGCCGGCGGCTCCCGAGTATACGAGGTTCGGCCAGTCGTTCCACGACGCTTCGATGGTGCTGACGGTGGCTCCGTCACAATCAAGATCGACCGCCTCGGTGCCCGATTCGAAGATGCCATCGTTGTTGAAGTCGAGGGGTCCGTTGACCGTACCGCGAACCAATCCCGGACACAGCTTCGCCCCGTAATGAGAGGTATCCGCCGTCGTGGTGGAACCCGTCGGAGGCATTCCAGAATTCTCCGATACGGAAGCCTCGATCAATGCCGCGAGCTGCAAGCGGCTGTAGTCGAGAACGCCGTCCGTCCCGTCTTTGTAGAGGCCTACCAATTGGTAACGATAGCTCATGATCGACAAGTAGTTGGCCTTGTAGTTGATTCCGTCGTACCCGCCGTGCTGAAGTCCGAGATTGTGGCCGAGCTCGTGCATAATCGTGCCGGCCTGCTCCAGCTCGGTCCCGTAGGCGGGAGACCAGGTCCCGAGCGTTATCAGATAGTCGTGGGCGGGAATGCCGCGAGAGATCCCGCTCGATCCAGTTCCGTCGTATTGGTAACCGACGAGCAAATAGTGCGCGAAATTGGCCCAGCTCGGGGGCAAGTACTTGTTCTTGATCGTGTCGACTTGTGACCAGTCGCCGCTCAGCGGGCCGACGATGTTCTGAACTTGGTCGGCGGTGGCAATCTGACCTCCGTCGATGATGTGAAAGCTTATCCCGTTCGTTCCATCGGGGTTCGTCACGGGAGCAGCCGCGAATGCCTGGGCGACCTGAGTGAGCGCGGCCGGGATCGGCGCCACATAATCGTTCATGTAGACAAAGATGTCTTTGTGCGTCGGGCTGGCGCCGTACGATGGGAGACTTAGAGTAGCCGTGCCCAACGCTTCGTGTCCATCGTTGATCGCATCGCCGTCTGTGTCGGCGTTGAGCGGGTCCGTGCCGTAGATGGCTTCCGCGGCGTCGCAGAGACCGTCCCCGTCGGCGTCGGGCGATCCAGGCGGGCATAGTGTCCCGAACGTGACCGTCGCCGGACTGTGGCTCACGTCGAGCGTGGCGAGGTACGCCCCCAGATTCGGGTACCGTACCGCAAAAGTGCCCGCCGCCGCCGCGAGTTTCAGCGAACCAGGAACGGGCACGACGGCCCAACCGCCTTGGCGGCCGTACCACGTCGCGCCCTTCGACGTACTGTTCAGGGCGACGGTGTTGACGACTTGGCATTGATCTTCGCCAGACGGTCCGAGCATCCAGTTCTGCGTGACCCGGTATGCAATCGTGAAAATATTAGGATTCGAAGTCGGCAGCATCCGAGACGTAGCGTCCGTATTCCAGTCTGTCGCGTTGCATTGCAAGTAAAAGTATTGCCCCAAGGT
>JBAULD010000784.1:0-14031 GCA_049578005.1 Polyangiaceae bacterium | reverse complement strand
GATGAAGCCGGCGCTACCGAAGTGATACGCGAACGGGAAGGGCGGCGCATGGAAGGCCCCGAGGACGGCAAAGCGCAGACCCAGGTAAATGGCCGCAAGGCCGGCAGCAAGGAGCGTGGGAACGAATCTGCGGACACCGCCCTTCCAGTCGGGTCGGAGCAGGGTGTCCGCCAGAATCACCACGGGCAGAGTGACGGCCATTTCTTTGGCGAGGAGCGCGAGGGTGAAGAGGAGCATCGACAGCGAGAGCCGACCGCCCGACCCACGCCCCGGCGAGCGGCTCTGCAGATAGAGGAGAAAGGCGCCCGCATAGAGGGTCGAGGCCAGGACGTCGGTGCGTCCGGAGATCCACGCGACGGACTGAACGTGGCAAGGATGGACGGCGAATAGGGCGGCCGAGGCCCAGGCGCGGACTCCCGCTCCGAGCACGATGCGGGCGATGGCCCACACGAGAAGCGTGGACGCCGCGTGCATCAAGAGATTCGTGAAATGGTACCCGCTCGGGTGCAATCCGTAGAGGATCCGGTCGATTGCAAACGAAAGGACGACCAGCGGGCGAAAGTATTCGACGGCGAGGCCGGGCGGCGTCCACCATGCCCCCGCGCTCTCGATAGGCAGGACCCAGCCGCGTAGGAGCGAGTCCGGCAGGTGGGATGCGGCCTCGACGTGGAGATAGTCATCCGCGAAGAATGGTGCGAAGAGGGCCGGCGCGAACGGCAAGACGGCGAGTCCGAGCAGTCCGCCGGTCGCGCGTACGAGCGCCCGGTCGACGCTCCACCGCCCTTCTGTAGACGCCCAATCGAGTCCGCCGATGGAACCAAAAGCGGTCCGACGGCCGATTTGATTTAGGACGTTCATGAGAGCGCCCCGCCTACATGGGTTGGCCGTAGCGAGCAGTGTCCGTGTCTATCTTTTTTCTTCAAGTGTTCTATCGGGCAACGCAGACAGCGTGCCGGACCGAACCCCGGGGCGCGCAGTAGCGTTCCTCCGCGGGATGGCGCTCGTCCTCAGGGAGCGCGTGTACTGCGGGCGAGCGATGTCTGCGCGGCCTGCGCACCGTTTCGCCCGGAATGCGCAACGTCCGGGGCGCGGAAGTGCGCTCGCCACCGCCCGATTTTCCGCGCGCGCTGCTCTACTGGTCGACCGAGACGTCGTCGATGAAGAGGTCGGGGAGCTCGGTCCCGCCGTTCTGATTGAGATAGAGCAGTGCATCCGTGCATCCGCTCGGCACGGTCAGACTTCCAACGAGCTGCACCCACGTATTGGGCGCAACCGTCGCCGGTCCCGCGGAGGTCACGTAGTTCGTCGCTGTCCCGCAAACGAGCTTCGTCGTGAGGAGGAGCGATTCACTTTCGGATCCATCCTGATACACCCAGGCTGCCACCGCGTACGACGCGGGCGAAGTGGGAAGCGAATAGGCCGGCCCGTTCCACGATGCCGTCCGCCCCGTGTCCTCACCACTTTGCGTACCGCCGTGCGCGATCGTCGAGCTCACGACGAAGGTGCCCCCGAACGCCGACCAACCCCCACCCCCCGATTCGAAGTCTGGATTGGTGACTACGTTCGAGGGCGGTTGATAGTTCGCAGTCACGTCGTCGACATAAAGGTCCGGGTACACGCTGCCGCTGCCCTGCTGAAAGTAGAGGAGCACCGTCGTACAGCCTTGGGGCACGACGAGCGTTCCCGTGAGCGGGACCCAGATGTCGCCGGAAGCCGTCGCCGATCCGATCGTGATGTACTGAGTCGAGCCGTCGCACACGAGCTTCGCCGAGAGGAGCAAGGGCAGAGTCGTCGTGCCGTCCTGGAGAGCCCAAGCGGAAACTTGATACGTTGCCGGCCAGCTCGGCAGACCGTACGACGGGCCATTCCAGCTCGCCGTTCGTCCGGTCTCGACGCCGCTCTGCGATCCGCCGTGCGCAAACGCCGTGCTCACGCTGAACGCTCCCCCGAAAGCTCCCCACCCTGCGCCTCCGGATTCGAAGTCCGAGTTCGTGACGACATTCGTCGTCACGAAGTGCCAGAGCAACTGCTGCACCGACGCGTCGTCCGCGAGTAGGTTGACGCCTGCGGCCGGCCCCTCTGCGTAGAGGTCGAGTTCGACGAGCGAGCAAAGCGGAACGACAATCGTTCCAGAGAGCTGGACCCAGCCCGTATCGGTCGCCGTGCCCGACGCGATCTGCTGGTAGACGTCGGCCGCCCCGCTGCAGGTCGTCTTCACCGTCAGGTCGACCGGAGCACTCGGGGCACCGTCGACGCGGAGCCACATGCTCGCCGCATACGTTGCTCCGAGCGTAACGGCAGCCGTCAACGTGGCGACCGGTCCCTCCCACGTCGCGTTCCGGTTGGTCACAATCCCGCTGTAGACCCCGGTACGCGCCTGCGCCGTCGTCGCGGCGATGGTCGCCCCGCCCCATGCCACCCAACCGTCCGTGGTTCCCGTTTCGAATCCCGAATTCGACAAAAGATTTGCGCCGCGCGGCTCCGGCTGCGGACGAACGGCCGCGTCATCCACATAGAGGTCGACGCCCGGTTTGGGGCCGGAGACGCTGAGCGACAACGATTGGAGCGTGCAGTTCGGAACTTGGAGTGAGCCCGTGAGCTGCGTCCAACGGGCGGAACCCGTGCTCGCCGAGTCCAGTACGACGCTCGTAACCGGCTGGCCCGCACAAGCAATCGTAGCCCTGAGCGACACCCCTTCCTTCCGACCACACCCGATTCTCGCCCAAGCCGAGACATCGTAGCCGTGCCCCGGAGTGACTAGCGTCGTGAGGTCGTAGGTCGGGCCCTCGGACGCGGACTCGCGATCGCGAAGGAGCGCGCTCTGAAGGCCGGCGTGCGGCCGGTGCGTGCTTGTTTCCAGCGTGCCGCCCGAGGTCGACCAGCCATCGAGCCCCGCTTCGAGGCTCGCGTTCGCGATGAGGTTCGGGGCAAGTCCGATCGCGTCGGGGGCGACGCCGGCGAAGCCGTCTATCAGCCCGTAGAAGGCCGGCTTTTTCTTATATTGCGTGTCGAACTCCAAGGGCTCATCGGCCCCGAATGCGCCGGTTATCCAAGTGTATTTGTCCGTGAAGCCCCACGTCGTCACCGCGTCGCAGCGCGGGACGGCGAGGCACGCCGCAACGGCACGGTGAAACACCTGCTTTTCGGTCGCCAGTTTTTCCGGTTCGCTGGATGTGAGGGAGGCGACGCGGACGTCCAACTCGCTGATGTTGACGCTGAGCCCCAGATCCGTGAACCGCTCGAGGTTCGCGATCATATCGTCCGTGCTGGGCGCCGTCGCAGCGACGAGATGCATCTGGAAGCCGACGCCATGGATCGGCACCCCCTCGGCGAGCAGCCCTTTGACCATGGCGTAAACGGTGTCTGATTTCGGATTCGCAGTCTCCGTGCCGTAGTCGTTGTAGAGAAGCTCGGCGTCGGGGTCGATTTCGTGGGCTTCGCGAAAGGCCCAGGCAATGTAGTCGCTGCCGAGCGTCTGGGAGAAAATCGTGCTGCGCAGACCGGATCCGTCGTCCGCGATAGCCTCGTTCACGACATCCCAACGATCTATCCGGCCGCGGTATCTGCGAAGAACGTGGCGGAAGTTATTGCGCAAGTACTCGCGGAGCAGCGCCGCGTCGATTCCGCTCGTGACGAACGGGGGGAGCTGCTGATACCAGACGAGGTTGTGCCCTTTGATCGCCTGGTGATGAGCTTCGGCGAAGGCGACGATGGCGTCCGCCCCGGTAAAGTCCCAGTGATAGGGATCGACTGGCTGAACGGAACCCCACTTCAGTTCGTTGCCCGGCGTCACATAGTCGAACTGATTCGAAAGCGTGTCCCGATAGACGGCTTCGTCCGCGAGCGGCGCGCTGTCGACGGCCGTGCCGACTCTCCTCGCGGTGCGGTCCGCGGCGAGAGCCAGCGTCGTCTCGTCCGCACTCGAAGAGGGCGGCTCGAAGCGATCGAGGCAGGCGGGCGCTCGATCTTCGTCTGCGTTTCGGCCTCCGTGGTCGTCGATGGCCTCGCTGGTCGTACCGACCGTATCGGCCGTGGGCGCCGCTGCGCAGCCCGCGACCAGCGCGGCAAAAATGAGTCCGACGGATTGGTTGAAGGTCATCGCTGAACCCCTCTGCTTCGTCGCCCTGGACTGGGCGATGGCGAGAGCATCCGCTCGAGTCGGACCGGGGCGTCAATTGCAGCCGATTGCATCGTTTGGCGTCGCTTCGTGTCACCCGTTCGGGCGACGTCGGCGCCCACGGCGCATGCAGTATCCTCCGCAACCTGGGGTCAGGAAGGCTTGACTCTCGTCGCCATCACGACGAAGCGGGCGAGGCGAACGATCTTCGCGCGGCAAATCGCAAGGGAGCGGTAACTTTGGCGGAAAAGTCGCGATTCAATGAGGGGGACGTCATCGCCGGGAAGTACCGCGTCGAGCGCGTGCTTGGAGCTGGCGGGATGGGCGTCGTCCTCGCAGCCCATCATCTGGGCCTAGACAAGATGGTGGCCGTGAAGTTCCTCCTTCCGGAGATGCTCGGCCATCACGATGTCGTGGCTCGGTTCGCCCGCGAGGCGCGAGCCGCGGCGAGAATCACGAACGAGCACGTTGCCCGCGTGTTCGACGTCGGCGCGCTCGACGACGGCGCGCCTTACCTGGTCATGGAGTTCCTCGATGGGATTGACCTCGGCCAGTGGCTGAAAGAGCGCGGTCCGCTGCCCACGGCACAGGCAGTCGATTTCTTGTTGCAAGGCTGCGAGGCCGTCGCCGAGGCCCATGACCTCGGTATCGTGCACCGCGACTTGAAGCCGGCAAACATGTTTTGGACCCGTCGGCTGGACGGAGGGCCGTGCATCAAAGTCCTCGATTTCGGGATTTCGAAGTTCTCCGGAATCGGCGACCGCTCGGGTTCCAACCTCTCATTCACGCGGACTGCAGCCGTCGTCGGCACGCCGTTTTACATGTCGCCCGAGCAGATGGAGTCGTCGAAGGAAGTCGACGGGCGCTCGGACATATGGGCCCTCGGCGTCATCTTGTTCGAGCTCTTGACGGGCAAGGTGCCATTCGACGGGCAGACGCTCCCGGAAGTCTGCGTGAAGATCGCCACGCACAGCCCGCCGCCGATCCGGAGGATACGCGGCGACGCACCCGAAGGTATCGAGAAGGCGATTCTACGGTGCCTAGAGAAGGACCGCGAGAAACGCTTCCAAAGTGTCGCGGAGCTGGCGACGACGCTGGCGCCCTTCGGGACGGAGCACGCGGCCGATTCGGCGATCCGCATGCAGCGGGTGATGGGCGGGCCCGCCCGTCGGTCCGGGCCGCTCGCTCAGTCTGCGCAGGTCGAGCCAAAGCGCCTACCGATGGGAGAGAGCCTCGGCGCTCTCGGCCTCACGAAAGCCGTTTCGCTTCGCCGGAGGACGGCGCTCCTCAGCCTTCTCGCTCTCGCCGCTCTGATCGGCGTCGTGACGGCGGCATTCGTCCTCGTGTCGCGTCGAGACGAGACCGGTCCGCACGTCCTTCCGCCCAGCGTCGCGGCGGCGCCGCCGCCGTCCTCGCCGGCTGAGGTGACGACCCAGACGCGATTGCGCACGCTCGAAGAACCAGCGACGGACGCGGGCGCTCCGCCCTCAGGCGCCGAAGAGCGACGCCACACGGAACCCGCGAGGAGTGCCCCTCGAACCGCGAAGCAGCCGAAGGCCCCCGCGCCGGCGGACTCCACGGATTCCGTCAAGCCGGCAGGCAGTGCGAAGAACGGCAAGGCGACGGGCGCCGAGTCGTCACCACGAACGAACCCGGAGCCTGCTGCCGGGTCGAATGCATTCGACGAGAGGCTCTGAACGATGAGAACACATCGCAATGTCGTGAGTGGCTTGTGCTTGGCGGCTGCAATGGGCGCGGCGCCACTCGCGCGCGCAGACGACAGCGCGGCCGCCCAGGCGCTGTTCGATCAGGCCAAGAAGGCGATGGCGGCCCACGACTACGCCGAGGCCTGCCCGAAGCTCGAGGAAAGCCTGCGGCTGCAGTCGGCTCTCGGAACGCTGCTCAATCTGGCGCAGTGTTACGAGTTCGAGGGCAAGCTTGCCAGCGCGTGGAGTAAGTATCTAGAGGTGTCGGCGAAGGCTCGCGCTGCCGGACAGGCCGAGCGCGCGCGCATCGGCCATGACCGCGCCGCGGCGCTGGCGCCGAAGCTCTCGAACTTGGCGGTCGACGTGCCTCCCGGCAATCACCCCGACGGGCTCGAAATTCGCCGGGACGGCACTCTCGTGGGAGCGCCGGAATGGGGTGTGCTCATCCCGGCCGACGCGGGACTCCACACGATTGTGGCCACCGCGCCGGGGAGACAGTCCTGGTCTCGAACCCTCACGCTGTCCGACGCAGCCGCGACTGCGCGGGTCACCATTCCCGACTTGCCGCCGCTCCCCGTGGAGCCTGCCGCGTCTCCCGCCCCTTCGCCTGTAGCGGGACCGCGTCCGGACGAAGCACCACACAGCACTCGCGAGGCCGGTTCGGGGAGCGCGCTGCGAGTCGCAGCCGTCGGAACCGGAGTAGCCGGCGTGGCGGGATTGGGCGTGGGCGGAGCCTTCGGGCTGCTCTCCATGTCCAACCACGATACGGCGCGCCGCCAATGCCCAACCCCGACGTGCTCGACGTCGGCCGGGAGTCAGTCTTGGACCAACGCGGTCAATGACGGCAACATCTCGACTCTGGCCTTCATCGTCGGCGGAGCGGCGGTGGCGCTGGGCGTCACGCTGTGGCTGATTGCGCCGTCACCGACCGAGCCGAGCGCGCCGGTCGCTCACCTTGCCCTCGGACCCGGCAGCGTCGGAATCAACGGCGTTTGGTGAAGCGCGCAGGGCGGCCGGGTGGGCGCGCGCTCGTTCGTTGGCCTACCGGCGCTCGTACTGCATTTTACCGAACAGCGCCTCACGGGCTTTGTCGTCCATCGGAGCGTCGCTGCGGGGAGGGATCAAAAGACCGCGCTCGACCGCGGGACGGGCCCGCAGGGCGCCGAGCCAACGCGAGAGGTGTGGGATGGTGGCGAGGTCGATCCCCAGCCGCTCGTAAGAGAGCAGCCACGGCAGGTTCGCGATGTCGGCCACGGTGTATTCGTCGCCTCCTAGATACGGGGATTGGGACAGCCGGCGGTCCAGGACGCCGTAGAGCCGCTTCGTTTCTTTTTGATACCGATCGATCGCGTAGGGGAGCTTCTCGGGCGCGTAATTTGCGAAGTGGTGGAGCTGGCCGATCATCGGCCCGGTTCCTCCGACTTGGAAGAAGAGCCACTGGAGCGCCTCGTACCTCTTGGCCCCGTCCTTCGGCAGGAGCCGTCCCGTTTTCTCGGCGAGATAGAGGAGGATGGCACCCGACTCGAAGACCGCGATGTCGCGTCCGCCCGGGCCCTGATGATCGACGATGGCCGGAATCTTGTTGTTCGGGCTAATCCGCAAGAAGTCCGGCGCGAATTGCCCTCCGCCACGGAGGTCGACGACACGTACCTCGTACGGAAGAGCGAGTTCTTCGAGCGCGATGGATATTTTGAATCCGTTGGGGGTCGCGGCCGTGTAAAGGTCAATCATGGTTTCTTCCGGTCTCCGGGGACACCCCCTTGGATGCCAGGAATCAGGCCGCGTTCCGACGTCGGTGCTCGGGTCGAATCGATGGGTTCGAGCGTGCTCGGGGGTGCGTCGCCGGTGAGCCCTGCCGCCAAAGCTCACTGGCAGCTTCACTTCTGCGTCTTTTTGTGGGGCTTCACGTCGATCCTCGGCAAGCTCATCACGCTTGGCGCCTTGGACCTCGTCTGGTGGCGCATGCTTGTCGTCGTCGGGGCGCTGCTCTGCTTTCCTCAGGTTTGGCGCGGACTCCGGGGCCTTTCGCCGGGCCTGTTCCTCGCCTACGGAGGAATCGGCCTCGTGCTTACCGCCCACTGGCTGACCTTCTATTGGGCCATCAAGCTCGCCAACGCGTCGGTCGCGGCGACCTGTCTCGCGCTCGCGCCCGTCCTGCTATCACTCGTGGAGCCCGTCGTCGCCGGTCGATCCGTCAACGGACGCGAGCTCGTCTTGGGAGTCGCGGCGGTTCCCGGCGTCGTCATGGTCGTGGGCGGGATTCCTTCCGGTATGCGAGTCGGCGTTCTGGTGGGCGCCGTGTCCGCCCTCTTTGTTGCGGTCTTCGGCGCTCTGAACAAGCGGTTGATTCGTCAGGCGGATCCTCTCACGATCATGTGCGCCGAGCTGGGGATAGGGGCGATGGCTCTCTCGCTCGTCGTGGTCCTCCGTCCGCATGCGGGGTCGATTCTCGTGATACCCGACCTCCGTAACGCGATTCTTCTCGCGATTCTTTCGATCGTCTGCACCCTGCTCCCATTCGCGCTCGCGCTCGCGGCCTTGCGCGAGGTGACCGCATTTGCGGCGCAGCTCGTAGTCAACCTCGAGCCGATCTATTCGATCGTGCTCGCCATCGTCATTCTTGGCGAGCAGCACGTTCTTGGCAAAGCGTTCTATGCAGGTGTGGCGATCGTCTTGGTGGCCGTGCTCCTTTATCCCGCGACACAAGGGCGGTCACCCCTTCGTCAGTCCTTCAAATAAAACGGTGTATTGACGACGATCACCCTCGGACCACCTCGGAGACGGAGGAGCCCGCGGAGCACGATGCCGCGGTTATTGTGCAAGAACGCCTGGTACCAATGCCGGACGACCAGGTCCGGGACGATCACGACGATGTCTCGGTCCGGATTTCCGTCGCGGAGCTGGATAACGTAGTCGACGAGCGGTGCGAAGAACTGGCGGTACGTCGACTTGCGCAAGATGAGCTGCGGCGGCGGAAGCCCGGCGGCGCGCGCGGGCGCGGAGACGAGCTCCTCCCAGCAGAGGGTCAACTCGGAAATCGTCGTGTCCTCCATGAGAATGTGGAGCGCGCGCACTTCCCGCGAGAGTTCGAGCGCGAAGCGGAGTCCGCGGCTGGTAAGCCTGCTCCACGACTGGACCGGGACCACGACGATCGGCGGCTCGGCCCGAGCGAGCGAGAGCGGCTGATCGTCGGCGACTTGTCGCCCCACCGAACGATAGTGCGCGTTGATCCGCGAGAAGAGCAGCACGCCGAGCGGGATGGCGACGACCGCGAGCCATGCTCCCTCGACGAATTTGGAAACCACGACCACGGCGAGCGTGATCCCCGTGGCTATGGCACCAACCGCATTGATCCACATCGAATGGTGCTTGGCGGACCCCCCGACCCGCCGCCAGTGTTGGACCATTCCGGCCTGGGACAGCGTGAAGGCGAGAAAAGCTCCAATGGCAAAGAGAGGGATGAGCCGGTCGGTCACGCCTCCGAATGCGATGAGCAGCCACCCCGAGAAGAGCGACAGGACGATGACACCGTACGAGAAGACCAGTCTTCGGCCACGCGTGGCGAACGTATCGGGGAGGAATCGGTCGACCGCAAGAACGCGGCAGAGTCGCGGAAAGTCCGCGAAACTCGTATTCGCCGAGAGGGCCAGGACGGTGACGACGGAGCCCATCGTGACGTAATAAAAAACGCCACGGCCCGCCACGGCAGCCGTCAACTGCGACAGGATGCTTTGGTAACCGGGCCCACCGGGCTCGGTCGCGCCGATGGCGTACGCTCGGCATAGGATGGCGATGCCTCCCAGAAGCACCACGAGGATCCCAATGATGATCGTGAGGGTCCGCTCCGCGTTGCGGGTCGTTGGATCCTTGAAAATGGGCACGCCGTTGCTGACCGCTTCGACCCCCGTCATCGCGGTGCAGCCGCTGGCGAAGGCTCGCATCAAGAGCCAGAGGCTCGCAGTGGCCGAAGGGGCCGCGAGCGCAGGGGGCGCTTCGACAGGAGCGGGATGACCTCCGGCGAGCGCTGCTTTGAGTCCTCCGGCGGCGACGACGTAAAGGAGGGTCGCGACGAACAGGTAGGTCGGGAGAAGGAAGGTGAGCCCCGATTCACGCGTACCGCGAAGGTTCACGATGGTGAGAAGAGCCAGGACCGCCAGACACAATGGCAGCGTAGACGGGAGGAGAGCGGGAGCCGCGGACACGAGTGCACCGATTCCGGCCGAAATCCCGACGGCGACATTGAGCACGTAATCGAGCGCCAGTGCGGCGCCGGCGAACAGCGCTGCAGACTGACCGAGGTTCTCCTTTGCCACCGTGTACGACCCTCCGCCGTTCGGGTAGGCGGAGATGGTTTGGCGGTACGAGAAGTACACGATGAGAAGGACCGCGACGACAATCCCACTGATGGGCAGCACATGCACCAACCCAAGCGCGCCCAGAGGCAGAAGAAGCGTGAGTGCGGCCTCGGGCCCATAGGCAGCCGAGGACAGCGCATCGAGGCCGAGGACCGGGACTCCGGCGAGAGGGCCGATTTTTTGGTCTTCCTCTTCGGTCGAGGCGAGCCGCCTTCCAAAGACGTAGTCTCCGAGCGACCGCCTTCGCGCGTGGGCCGGCGTGCTCTCGACGACCGTCACGATCGATGGGGGGACCCGGGTTGGATCCTGCCGAGGTTCGCTCATGGCGGCGAGCGAGAGGCTACTCGCCATCCACGGCGGACCGCCAGTCGCGGCCATGAGCGCTCGAGCTCGCCGCTCGTGCGGCGCGCTCAGGCGGAGAGCAAATTGTCGGCGCTCAGGAAACGCGTCGACTCTCGGACTGCGCACCTCGCGCGCTTCCCAAGTAAAGGGAGCGCCCGATGCCGAACGTGAAGGCGGACACCCCGTAGACCGCGTGCTCGATGCCGGACACGAGCATCGAGCCCGTGGCCAGGTACGTCGAAAGGAAGAGCAGGCCCCCGAGTGCCGTCAGCGCGACCGCGATCGCGTTTCGAAAGACGATGTGCGCGAACGCGAAGGCGAGCGTTCCTGAAACGATCATCGCCAGGCCGTGCCCGAAAAGCGGCGCGTAGCGGTGCACGAAGAAGACCCGCCAGAAGACGCTCTGCGGCAGTACGCTCAAAATGGGATAGAGCACCGCGACGAGCACCCAGAGAAGGGGACGCGAACGCGGCAACGCGAGCCACGTCTCGGGCGCGAACCGCCGCGAAAGCGCGCCGACCGCCGCGACGCCGACGACCGTGCGCAGCAGAAGTAGGCGTCCGTACGAGGGGTCAATTCGGGTCGACCACAGGCGGGAGGCGTCGAACGTGGGGTCGGCACGGAGCACGAGCGCCGACACCCCCGCGAGGAGCCACAGTCCGGGAAAAAGCAGGCGCCGGTATCCCAGCACGAGAATGCGGTCGAAAAGGATGGGGAGGCCGGCATAGAGCGCGATCGATTCGACCACGAGACGGGCAGGAGGGAGGGCGTCGGCCACGGGTTGCGTCCTCCTGCCGTATCATCCGATGCATGGACTGCGAAGTCGTGTCTCGGTTTTCTTGGGTCCCGGTCTACCGAGAGACCTGCGTGGAGCTTTCATGGCGACGCTGAGCTTGTGCATGATCGTGAAGAACGAGGCGGCTCGCTTGACGAAATGTCTCGAGTCGGCCGCCGACGTCGTTCAGGAAATTGTCATCGTAGACACGGGCTCGACCGACGACACGGCGTCCATCGCAGCCCGATTCGGGGCAAGAGTTTCGACCTTCGACTTTCGGTCGCCGGACTTCTCCGGAGCAAGAAACCAATCGATCGCACGAGCGAACGGAGATTGGATCCTCGTCCTCGACGCCGACGAGCGGCTGACAGAATCGGCCCCGTCCTTGGTCCACGCGCTGATAGAAGGGGAGCACGCGGGGTATATCGTCCGGCGACGGAACTTGCGCCCGCCGGCCGAGGAAGTGCTGGTCGACTACGCCGTTCGGCTCTTCCCGAATCACCCCCGCCATCGCTACCGCGGGCGCGTCCACGAAACGATTGACGCAGCGATTCTGGCGAATGGCCTGAAGCTGCGAACGACCGAACTGACGCTCGACCACATTCTGCCATCGGACGACGGGCGAACGGTCGAGAAGAGTCGATTCTATCTCGGCATTCTGGAGGAAGAGCTGGCCGAAGACCCCGACAACGTGGACCGATTGGCCTTTCGGCGCGCGGAGCTCCACAAGCTGGGTTTGCTCGACGACGCGACGCGGACCGCGGAACGAATCGCGGAGCTCGCGCCCGAAGACGTCGCCAACCATCTCCACGTGGGTCTGTATCGGCTCATGCACCAGCGCGATTTGGCCGGCGCCGAGCGAGCCTTTCGAAGAGCGCTGGAACTCAAGCCGAACGACGAGCGCGCGCTTGCGTACTTGCGAGCGGTCCAGCAGTCCGACGCCCGATGAATCGGTGGCTCCGGCTGGCAGGAGGACGCGACGGTCTACTCGGCCAGCGCGGCCAGGCTTCTTCTGCGTAGCGTCGCGCAATATCCGTCGCGGTGGTCCGGAGCGACCCGCAGACCACGCACCGCAGGGTCCGCGCGCGCGACCTGCTCCAGGATTTCCCCCTCGAGTTCCGTCATGGATATTCGGCCGGTCGTAAAGTCGTACGTGCCTTTCTCAAGCGCCATCGTCCAGCCCCTGGTCGAAAGGTGCAGACCCTCCTCGACGATGAACCGGAACGGCCATAGCGTCACGATCGGAGACGGGCGGGCGGGCTCGGGCGGCTGGCCCGTTCGCGCCGCTTTCGCCGCCGCCTGCTCGGTGTTGGCTTGCTCGGTCTCGCGTTCGAACGTGCGAGCGCGTCGGCCGAACCGCCTGAGGGCAACGTCGGGCAGAAACGTCTCGATGTCGAGGCACTGGGGGTCGAGCGCGGCCAGCAGTGCGTATCGGTACGCGCCGAACCGGGGCGCACCGATGACCTGCCTGCCAATGGCCCGGTAGACGAGTCGTTGCAGCTTGAGGCCGAAGTCCGCGTTGCGGGACGGTGCCTCCTGGCCAAGGTAGGCGGTGTCCGGGGGGGCCCAAACGAGCGCAGAGATAGACTCGGCACCCAAGAGCACGCGGTACCGTGGGTTCGCTGGGCGCTCGGCGAGAAACGCGGCGAAGCCCGCGGTGGCCGCTGGACTGTCGCGGTGTCGCTCGACCTCGCCGTACGCGCCCGGCCAAACGGGGTACGCGTCCCAGATCGGTCTCGGGTCGTCACCGTGACAATCGCGACAAGCCGGAGGGTTCAGTTCTGAAAAGACTGGGATGCGCCGACCCTCGTCGTTGGTCGCAAACGTGATTTCGCGCAGCCGGAATGTGCCCCGACCGTCGTCGTATTCCATCGTCTCGAGCGAGCGAAAGCCGCCCTGGGACGGGTCGCCGTTGAACGCCACGACGAATGACGCGTCGCGAGAGTAGAGAATTGCGCGCGGGGCGCGGTAATTGGCCTCCTGCAGACTGCGGCTCTCGTGCATCAAGACGTACCGCGATCGGAGCGACGCGGGCAGAAGAGGCAGAAGCTGGTCGATGGATCCGACGCCATTCGCGACGGCCAGCTTGCGGAGCGGCTCGAATCGAGCCATGTCGAAGGCGTCGGCCGATGGAAGCGCGGCCGCAGACCCGTTCATTCCACCCGAGCAGCCCGCGGTCGCCGCGAGAGCGAGAATGGCGGCGAGACGCCCGACGGACAACGTCGCTCGTCGAGGCGGCGTCCCGAGTGCTCGTACCCGCTGGCTCAATCGAACTCGATGATCGTACCCTCGCTCGGTTCGTCGGCCGACGGGCTGGCCGGCCCGACCTCTTGCGAGGAGTCGAAGAGGGCGTCCAGACAGAACCACACTCTCGCCTCGTCTGGAAGTCCGCTTTGAGCGGGGACGAAGGTGTGCTGGCGCGGCGTGGGGCTTTTCGGTTGCGCGAACATGAGGGCGGTGCCGGACAGCGCAGCCGGAGGGCTCACATCGAAAACGACTCCGTGCGCGGCGAGCCGGTTCTTGATTCTACCGAGCACCTGGTTGGCGAGCTCGCCCGCCCAGTCGCGCACCATGATCCAGTCCGAGGACGAGTTCTTCGAGAGCGGCTTCGCTCGCACGCGGGTCGGGCGCGCCAGCGTTATCACTTCGAATGTGCTGGCCACGAGCACGGTTCCGCGAAATGCCGCGCCGGTGAAGCCGACCACACCGGCGACAATCGCCTCACTTGGTTTCACC
>JBAULD010000783.1:0-12597 GCA_049578005.1 Polyangiaceae bacterium | reverse complement strand
GAGGCCACGCCGCTTCGGCGCGAGAGCGTCGCGGCCAAGCCGAGAGCGACGGCGAGGACGGCAAGCCCACCCCCGGCGACCGCCACCTTGGTGCGCGGCAGTCGACGGACGAACGTGCCGACCGCCTGCAACCCGACAAGGGTCGCGTCGACCGGCTTGGCCGTCGTGGGTGGCAAGGTCGAGATTTGCATGGTCACGGGGGGATCTGCACTCGCCAGCCCGGGCAAGTGCAGGTCGGAGCGCTCCAGCTCCGGTAGCATCGCAGTGATCCGCTCGGCGATGGCGTCGAACGATCCGAGGCGCGCCTCCTTGTCGGTCACCAGGCAATCGCGCACGAGCGCTCGCAAAGACTCGGGCAGGTGGGGCGCAAGTTCGTCGATTCGCGCCGGCGGTTTGGTCGCGATGGTCACGATGAGCGCGTTGAAATTGGGGGCATCGTACGCGCGGCGACCTGTGAGCCCCTCGAACAGGATCCCGCCGAAGGCGAAGACGTCGGTGCGGCCGTCGATGCCCGCGGCCCCCATCGCCTGTTCTGGGCTCATGTAGTGTGGGGAGCCGAGGACGGTCCCGGCGATGGTCAGGGAAGTGTTCTGTTCCTCTTCGAGGATCTTGCTGACGCCGAAGTCGAGAACTTTGGGCACGGCCCGCCCGTCGCGGTCTTTGTGCAAGAAGACGTTGGTGGGTTTGAGGTCTCGATGCACGACGCCGCTGCGGTGCGCCGCCGCCAGCGCGACCGCGACGTCGCGCATGAAGCCCAAGAACTCGTGGACGCTCATCGGCTGCCTCTGGCGGCGGATGGCCACCTCGAGCGACGTGCCGCTCAAGAGTTCCATCACGAGAAAGAGGGACCCGTCCTCTGCTTGGCCGACGTCGATGACCTCGATGATGTTCGGATGATCGATGCGGGCGCTGACTTTCGCCTCGAGGAGGAACCGCTGCGCGGCCTCCGGGGTGCGAGCGATTTGAGGCAGCATGAACTTGATGGCGAAATCGCGCTCGGTGAAAACGTTGGTCGCCGACCACACGGACGCCATCCCGCCTGTTCCCAGCAGGCGTTTGAGGCGATATTTTCCTGCGATCGTCTGACCGGTCTCCATCAACCCGTACCCCGCCCAACTCGAGCGCTGGCTCTTTCCTACCCTATTGTCATTTCTCCCACGAGACGGGTGTGTGACCATTCGAAAAAAACAGGCCGGACATGTCCCACCTAGGCGACGTAGGCGCCCATCCGGCGAAAGCGCTGGTAACGATCTTCCACGAGTTCGTCGCGGCTCGCCGCCTCGAGCGCGCGTAGCGCATCAGCCAGCGCCGCCTCGACCAGGACCGCCGCCGCGTCGTGGTCTTGATGGGCCCCGCCCGCGGGCTCTTCGACGATTCGATCGACCACTTCGAGGCGCAGAAGATCGGGAGCCGTGATCTTCAAACGCGTGGCCGCTTCGTCCGCCCGGCTGCCGTCCTTCCAGAGGATGGAAGCGCATCCCTCGGGGGAGATCACGCTGTAGGTTCCGTATTCGAGCACGTGCACTCGATTGGCGACGCCCAGGGCGAGGGCGCCACCGCTTCCCCCTTCGCCGATGATTGTGGCGACGATGGGAACCGGCGCCCGAGCCATCGCGGACAAGCACGCGCCGATGGCCTCGCTTTGACCGCGCTCTTCGGCGCCGATGCCGGGATAGGCACCCGCGGTGTCGATGAACGTCAGGATCGGGAGCCCGAACCGGGAGGCCATCTCGTACATCCGAAGGGCTTTGCGGTACCCCTCCGGGTTGGCCTGCCCGAAATTGCGCGCAATTTTGTCTTTTGTGGTGCGTCCCTTTTGCTGCCCGACGACGACGACCGACCGCCCCCGAAAGCGGGCGAGACCGGCGACGATGGCCGCGTCGTCTCCAAAGCGGCGGTCGCCGTGAAGCTCGACGAAGTCCGTGAGGATCCGATCGACGTAATCGAGCATGTACGGGCGGTTCGGGTGCCGGGAAAGCTGCACCTTCTGCCACGGCGTCAAATCCGCGAAGAGCTCGCGCGCGAGCTTGCTCGCCTTGTCTTCGAGCCGCCGGAGCTCCGGTTCGAGCGCACGGTCGCTTCTCGCGAGCTCTCGTAGCTCGCGCACCCGGGAGACGAGCTCGACGACCGGCTTTTCGAAGGGCAGGACGTAGGACGCCGCACGCATGCTGGAGAACGGGTGTCTTTTAGCCTACTTTGGCGATGGCGCTCGCCTTTTCTCGTACGACGTTGAAGCGCCGGACAGGCTTTTCCTTCCCCTTCAAAGAGCGGGCCTCGATTTCTTCGAGTTCGAAGCGACCGCCCAACAAGGCGAGCGTCGCCTCGCTCACGACGATCTGCCCCGGCAGGGCGCTCGCGCAGAGTCGGGCGCTCGTGTTCGCCGTGTCCCCGACGACCGTGTACGAAAGGGCTTTCGAGCTACCGACGTAGCCGACGACGCCGGGCCCCGAGTGGATCCCCACCCCGACCGCGAGCGGTGCCTTGCCTTCGATGACTCGCTGGCGGTTGAAGCGCCCGAGCACTTGCATCTGATCGAGCGCGCATTGGACGCAGCGCACCGGGTCGTCTCTGTGCGCTAGGGGCGCGCCCCAAAACGCCATGATGCCGTCGCCCATGAACTTGTCGAGCGTTCCCTCGTACTTGAAGACGGTTTCGACCATCAGCTCGAAATATTCGTTGAGCATCTCGACGATCACCTCGGCGGCGGTTCCCTCGCTCATCTGGGTGAAGCCTCGGATGTCGCTGTTGAAGATCGTGAGCTCGGGAACGAGTAGCCCCCCTTTCTTCACCTCGAGCTTTCCGCTGATCATCTGCTCGGCGACGTTGGGCGCGACCAGGCGCATGAACCGATCGCGGAGCACGATCTCTTGCTCGACCTTCTTCGCGAGGATCGTGTTCTCGATGAACATCGCGGCTTGTCCGGCCACCGACGTGATGACCTCGAGATCTTTGGGCTGAAATTGCGCCACGGACTCCGAGTCGAGCCACAGAACGCCGAGAACTTCCTTCTCGCTTTCGTGGAGGAGCGGCACCACCATCGCGCTCGAGATCCGGTTCAGGATCATCGATTTGCCCTTCGAGGCGGCGAAGTCCATCGACGCGTCGTGCGTGAGCACTCCGGCCCGCTCGCTCATGACGTGGTTCAGAATGGTGGAGCTAATCGGAATGGCCGCCTCGCTTCCGTCCCGGCGCCGAGCGGCGCGCGGGTGCAGCGTTCCGTCGTTTTCGCGGAGGAGGATGACTCCGCGGTCGGCCTTCGTAAACTTGAAGAGCGCGAGAAGGATCTTGTCGAGCAGCCGGTCGAGGTCACGCTCGAGGCCGATGTCGCGCGTCAGCTCCCAGGTAATACGCAATCGCTCGTAGTCGAGCCGGAGCTGCTGCGGATCGTGCCCGACCGCGTCGAACGGGAGAAAGCCCTTCGTCTGCGCCGTGATCTGGGCCCCGATGGCCCTCGCGGCGTCGAGCACGTCGACGCGTGTTCCTGCGAAGTTCGGGGGACGGCTCGCCGCCGCGGTCGGCGCGACGGGTATCGGAGGGGGAGACGAAGAACGATAGGAAGGATCACCCATCGGAGAAGTGGGCTGCCCCGCAGTCGACATCCCCGCCGTCGAAGGGAGCGGTCGGGCCGACCCGGGCGGAGGCCGTCCCACCGGGGTTGCGTGCTGGACGGCGCCCGGTCCGAGCGCCGGCGGGGGCGGGGAGGCGCCGGACCCATCGTCGTAGCGCGCGCGGGTCGAGCCTAGCGCAATTTCGTCGCCGTGCTTGAGCGCAGTTTCGCCGCGGACGCGCTCCCCGTTGACGTAGGTCCCGTTCAAACTGCCGAGATCACGAAGGACGAATCGGCCTTCGCGCTGCTCGACGATGCAGTGCTCTTTCGAGACGATCTTGTCGAGGAGCTGGATCGTGTTGTTGGGGTGGCGTCCGAGGCTGTTGACGGGCCGAAGATCGATTGCTTGCTGTCCTTCGGCGGTCGCGAGGATCAGCTTTGCCATGCGCGAGCACCATGCTAGCGCGCTGCTTGCTCCGTGGCGACAGACCCTTCTCGCGCCCTCGCGCGGGGCTGTGGGTGGGCGAGACAAGTGCTAAGGGTTCGGTGGACACCAAGTGCTCCTTGGTGGCCGTGCCCCCGATGACCAACCGTCGAACGAGAGTCCGCACGAAAGGTGAGCCCGTGAGTTCCGCGGGCGGTCTCCGAGAAGGCTCGCTACCCGCTCTACCGGCGCGCGGCCAGCCGCGAATGGAACGCTCCCCTTCGCGGCCGGTCCACGGAGAGCGGCTGAAGCCTTGGAGCGAGGGGCGCGACGGGGTCCCCGCTGCCGCCGCTCGCTCACTGTCCACGTACCGCGTCCGACCCGAAGACGTGGTGGTGAGGACGGATCCGGCCATGCTGCCCGAGCTTCCGCGGGAGAGCCGGGGTTTACTCGAACTCGTGCCGAACGTGGCGCGCCGCGCGCTCGAGCTCGGACTTTCCGCGCGCGATCCCAGCTTTCACGTGTTCGTCGCGGCCGAGCCCGAAGTCATGATCGAGGACGACATCGTCCGCTACGCGGCCCGATTTGCCAGCGAACGGCCCACCCCCGGTGACATCGTATACGTCCACGATTTCGACCATCCGGAGGCGCCGCGACCCCTCTGTCTGCCGCCCGGCGTGGGTCCCGCGCTCGTTCGAGCTATGGATGCGCTTATCGAAGGGCTGAAGAGCGAGATTCCAGAGGTCGTCGAGGGCGATGAGTTCAAGCGCGAGCACGCCCACCTCACGGGGGACCTCGAGACCAAGAACCGCGCGATCATTCACGAGCTCGAGTCGCTCGCCAAGACACTCGGCTTCGGCGTACGCGCCGTGCACGGCGGCGTCCAGACATTTCCAATCCTCCACGGAAAGCCGGTGAGCGCCGAGCAGTTCGACGTGCTCGACGAGTCGACGAAACGCGCGCTGACGGAGTCGGAAGAGAAGCTCACGCGCGAGGTCGAAAAGTCCGCGCGTCTCGTGCACGCGCAGAGCGCCGGATTCGAGGCGGCACGCGAGGCGGCGTTCTCGAAGGCGGCGACGACGGTCATCGACAAGGCGATGAAGGAGCTCGGGAGTCAGTTCGGCGGCGTCGGAATCGGCGTTGCGGCGTGGCTCGAGCGGGTCCATCAGGCGCTCGTCGAAGACTGGGACGACCTGGTCGAGCTCGACGAAGACGACCGGGAAGAGCGCTCCCGCGAAGAGCGCGAGCGCGAAGATCCCGAGCTTGCCACCCGGCTCGCCCGGTTCAAAGTGAACCTACTCGTTTCGCACGAGCCGGGTTCGCCGGCACCTGTGGTCTACGATACGAACCCGACGTACCCGAGTCTCTTCGGCTACCTGGAGCGCCGCGCGAGGTTTGGCGCACTGCTCACGGATTTCACACGGATTCGCGCGGGCTCGTTGCATCGCGCCAGCGGCGGCGTGCTCGTCGTGCGTGCGGCGGACCTCCTGACCGATCCCATCATCTGGGAGCGAATCAAGCGGGTCCTTCGCGAACAGCGCATCGGCGCCGAGGATCCGCTCGGACCGCTCGGCCTGTACGCGACATCCCTCCGTCCGATGCCTGTGCCCCTGCGGGTGCGCGTCGTTCTCGTGGGATCGCCCGAGCTTTACGCCCATCTGCTCGACGCGGACCCCGATTTTGCGTCGCTCTTTCGGGTCAAAGTCGAGGTCGACCCGATCATTCCGCGGACGCCCAAGAGCATCGTGGCGCTCGACGCATACTTGATGGCCATGGCCCGAGAGCGCGAGTGGGGCAAGTTCGAGCGCGGCGCGCGCGCGCAGCTTTTGGATCTCGCGACTCGGCTGTCGGGCGACCGTGAGAAGCTCGCTCTGATTCTGTCGCCCCTCGAGGAGACGATGGCCTTTGCCAGCGCGCTCTCCGCAGCAAAGGCGATGACCGGGAGCCACGGGACAGGGACGACGTCGAGCGACGAGCAAGACTTCGAACCGTCGGTGAGACCGTTTCGCGCGTCGATCACGCCGCCCGAGGTCAGCGTGGTCGTCGCCGAAGACATTCAGGCCGCATGGCTCGAGCGGCGAGAACGCGCCGGCAGCGCCGAGCGCCACATTCGCGAGATCACGCTTCGAGGAGAGGTCGCGCTCGACACGGACGGCTGGCGCGTCGGTGTCGTCAACGGGCTCTCGGTGTTCAGCGCGGGCGACGTGGAGTTCGGACAGCCGATGCGCATCACCGCGGTCGTGGGCATCGGACGCGAAGGGATTATCGACGTGGAGCGCGAGGCCCAACTCGGCGGGAGCATTCACACGAAGGGAGTTGCCATTTTACGCGGCTATCTCGCGCGGATGTTTGGGCAAGAGCGTCCCCTCAGTCTGCGCGCCCAGCTCGCGTTCGAGCAGAGCTATGGCGAGATCGACGGCGACAGCGCGAGCTCGAGCGAGCTGTTCGCAGTTCTGAGTGCGCTCGCCGACGTCGGCATCGATCAGGGAATCGCGGTCACGGGCAGCGTCAATCAGCTGGGAGAGCTCCAGGCGATCGGCGGCGTCTGTGCGAAGATCGAGGGGTTCTTCGACCTGTGTAAGGCCCGCGGGCTGAGCGGCACCCAGGGCGTGCTCACCCCTCGTCCGAATCGACCCCATCTCGTGTTGCGCGACGACGTGGCCGATGCGATCGCCCGCGGCCAGTTTCACCTCTATGCGGTCGATACGGCGGCGCAAGGGATCGAAATTCTCACCGGCGTCCCGGCCGGCGAGCGCGACGCGAGCGGCCGGTTTCCGGCGTCGAGCGTCTTCGGCCGCGTCGAGCGGCGCATCATCGAAATCGCAGAAAAATTGCGCGAAGCCGAGGGCCATTACGCGCCCGAGGCGGCGGACGCCATGGAGGAGGCGAACGCCGGGGACGTGATCGAGGGCCGTAAGGCCCGCCGCAGGTAGAAAGGTTGGTGGGCCAACGCGCCTGAAAGCGCGGGTTACGCTGCACTGCGAGGAAGCGGCGCAGAGCCGCAGCACGAGGCTGGGCCATGGGAAATGTACGATTCGTAGGTCTCGACGGCGCTGAAACGTGCTCCGGTGAACAGACCGCTGAAGACGCCTCGGCCCCGGGCCGGCGGAACCGGAGTCACCCGGGCACCCAGTGCGGGTGACCCGTGAAGAGTCCGTCCACGAAGCCGATTTCATAGATGAGCGCGGAGCCGAGCAGAACGCTTGCGACGCCCGTCACGCTTCCCAACGTGCGGTGCAGGTGCGCGAAACGGCGGGAGACCAACACCATCGGTGCTGCCAGGGCGGCCGTGATCGCTAGCATTCCGGTGATCGTGCCAGCTCCGAACACCACGAGGTACGCGAACGCCCGAACGGGTGCTCGGATCGAACCGAGCACGAGCAACGTCACGGCTGCGGAGCCCGCTAGCCCGTGAACGACCCCGACCACCAGGGGTCGCAGCGACATCGCCTTAGACTTAGACGGCGGCGGACCATGCTCGCGCCTTTGAAGATCCGCTCCGCCGGAGTCCGCCGCCGTCGCAGCGTAGCGAAGCGACCACGCGAAGTTCATGGTTCCGAGGAGAACCAACATGATCCCGACGGACAGTTCCATCAACAGGCCAACACGCGGGGGGATTCCCATCCCGAGGAAGATGATCGCCCCCCCAACGATCAGGATAGTGACCGTGTGGCCGATGCCCCACAGGATCCCGATCGGGGCCGCCGCGCGAAGCGCTCGCTGACGGCTCACGATGGTCGATACTGCGACGACGTGATCAGCGTCCGTCGCATGTCTTATGCCCAAGAGAAAGCCGAGGGTGAGAATCGCCGTGAGGTTCAAGACGGACTCGCGGGCGGTCTGGGCCAAGTCCCCGCAGGGGCGAGACCGCACACCCGAAGCAGGGGACGCCCTACGGTCAACCGCCCGCGGTCGGCCGCCATCGCAGCGCCGGATGGCTTTTGCCACCGTAGCACGAAGCGGATCGCACGTGCCACGGTCGCGGCGGCACAGTCCTAGCTCGCGGCGACCCGGCCGGTTCTTCGTTGGTAGTGTGGGTATACGAGCACGAAGAATCCCCCCTTGGGGAAACCCCGATGCACCGACCGCGGGCGCAGCGGCGCAATCTCCTACTTGGATCGGTGAGGTTCAAACCCTGGACGGTCACCTCACCAGCCGTGCGATCTGCTCGGCCTCGGCAGCGTGGGTTGGGCATCCCAGCGCGACGATCGTCGTCGCTGTCCCGTCTTCGTACGGTATGTCCTGACGAACCGCGGCCGAGGTCTCCAACGCACGTCCGTCGGGCAGCAGCTGGTCGGAGTGGATGCGCAAAGCGACCAGGCGGCCATCGTGGAGCTCGAAGCGCGCCCAGCGTGTTTGAGCGTGGGCGGCCCTTCTCGTCCACTCGAGAGACGGCCCTCCACACGACCACCCTTTCGTCCAATCACCAGCTTCGGCATCGACGAACGAGCGCATCAGCTCGTCCTCGGACATCCCGAGTCGTACGCCGCGCTCCCTCCACTCGCTGGCGCTCGACCTCGGCATCGCCAGCCGTACGACGCACATCAGTCCGACCATGACCAGGACGCAGATCCCGCCGGCGAAGAGCAGAAGGATCCCAGCGCGCACCCATCGCTCACGGCCGTTTGGCGATCCGAGTGAGAACTCTCCTTGCATCCTCCGTCTCCTGGAACTCGAACTCGATCCGGTCTCGCTCAGAGAAGCCGTCGAGATCGCCGGGCCGTTGGGCTTCGAAGGACATCGTCATCGCATTCATGTACCCGGGGATGTCATCGTGCGCGATGTTCACGAAAGCGCGCCCCGGACCGAATGACTTGATGACACCCGCCGCGTGATAGACCGTCGGACCGGCGAGGCCCGGCCCCCCTGGCCTCGCGCAGGCCAGCGTCGGAATGGCTGCGGCAACGAGAGTGGAGAGAACGAACGACGCACAGGCGAGCGCGCGTATGCCGGTCCTCAAGACGACCCTCGCGCGAGGCGAATCGCGTCGGTCACCAGCGACTGCATGCGCGCCGGATCGCTCGCGGCGTAAAAGCCGCGGAGCGAGCCCGCGCCGTCGACGAGGACGAGCCATTCTCCATGCATGATGGTCCCGATACCCGCCGAGGGGTCGGCGCGCTGGAACGTAGACTTGAAGCCGCGGACCACGATCCGGTCCAGATCCTCACTACGACCGGAAAGAAACGACCAGCGATTTTCGTCGGCGCCCACCCGCTCTGCATACGCTCGGAGGACGTCGGGCGTATCGTTCTCGGGGTCGAGCGTGATCGAAATCAAATGAATGGGGAGCGGCCGTTCGAGCTGCTCCTCGCGGCGCGCGATCGCCCCCTGCACGCTCCGCATCCTTCCCGTGAGCAAGGGGCACGACGTGGTGCAAGTCGCGTAGAAGAAGTTGACCACCAGGACCTGTCCCCGCAGGATCTCGCCCGAAACGATTCGACCGCGTTGGTCGGGAATCGCGAAGGCGGGCACGTGACCGATAACTGGCAGGTCCGACGACGCGTGAGAGCGGCGGGCAGAGACCCCAAACGCGGCGCAGAACGTCGCGGCAGTGGCGAGCACGGCCAGAACATGAAGCGCGCGCGTCGGCGAGGGGCGCCTTTCCATCGCGGGGTTTTTAGGGCCGCCGACGATGCGTGAATATGCGACATGATGTCGCAGGATCGGAGCGGAAGCGTCAGTCCATGGCTTCGAGCTCGCCATCCAGGCGCTCGTCGTCGGCATCGCGGGAAGACGACGGGGCCGCGGCCAGGCCATCGTGCGCACCCACGGTCGCGCCTCGCCGCCGACGACTGAGTAAGAGGATCGAGACTCCGGCCGCAGCGATGAAGACCATCACGCTCGCCATCGTCGCCGAGAACGCTCCGGGGTTGGGCATCGCGCGAATCTGCGGCCCGTATCGTGAGACGAAATCGGCCTCGATGGAAAGGGTCGACTCCCCGCGCGCGACGCGCGACTCGATTTCGCTGCGAAGTTCTCGGCTGATGTCCGAGTCGTGCACGTCGATCGTCCCCCCAAAGCAGCACGGAGCCAGCAGGCTTGCTTCGAGCGCCTTCGCACTGGGCGGCGCCGAGCCCCCTCGCGAGCCCGCGAGCACGCCACCGAGGGCGACCAAGACGACGAGCCCTACAACGCCGGCAATCGAACGCATGCCCCATCGTTCAGCGCTTCGGTCTCGGGCGCCACGCGGCAATTGGTCGCACCCCCCCTCCGCGAAGCTCGGTAGGAGTCCAGTGGGCGCGCATCCTGCGCACCGTGGCTCGCTCGGTGCGCCGCGCTTCACGCAGCGTGGCAACCGTGAACCACGCGCCCAAGCGACGGAACGTGCTCGACCGCCCCGGGGCACAAGCGCGGCGCGCGTCGTGCTTTATCGGCAATGCTTCGTCCGAATCACCACCAAGGAGCGCTGCCGATGACCTTGACCCCCTGTACCCCCGTGTCCCAACCACAACCCATTGCGGATCATTGTGGCGCCTCGCCGCCGTCGATCGGGAAGCTCTCCGTGCGCGCGGCCATTCGAGGGCCGATGACCGCTGCGGCCCTGTGCGCGTGGGGACTTCTCCCGGCCTGCGCTTCGAGCCCGGGTCTCGCTTCCGACCAGTCCTCGGTCTCGAGTCAAGACGCGGTGGTTGCCCCGGTCCCCTCGCCGGACCCCACGCCCGTCTGCGATACGAAGTTCAATCCGAGCACCCTCGAGCCCGGGCTTACCCAGCCAAGCAGCTCCGGCGCATTCACATTCGTCCTCGTCGATGCAGACTCGCCCCCGCGAGTCGAATACAACACGTGGACCGTCAGGGTGATCGACGCGAGCGGCAAGCCGGTCACCGACGCGACCTTCCCGGAAATCAAGACGTGGATGCCACTCCACGGACATCCGTCGTCCGTTCTGCCTACATACACGTCGAACGGCGACGGAACCTACACGATCAAGCTCTATCTCTTCATGCCCGGCCTCTGGCAGGTGACGCCTACCGTGCAAACGGGGGCCACGACCGACCAGGCGGTCTTCACGTTCTGCGTCGGAGGCTGACACCGGACTCGGCCCGTCCTCGTCGCGGTCGAAATGGCGCGCGACAATTTGCCGCATTCCCCCGGTAGAAGCCCCTTGCCATGGTGCGGCACCGATGGCGGGCATGCGACGTCGACGAAGCATGCTGTCGAACACGTTGAGGCTTGCTAGGGCGCCTCAACGATTTCATTGTTGTCGACCCATTCCCGCCGGAGGTGCGTCAGGCGCTTCTTGACTGGCTGGTGTGTTCAGCGCGGAATAACTGAAATTGCATTATCGAAACGGTGGGCAAGGCAGCTTCACGTCATTCCGGCAGGTTCTTTAACTATCAAGACGGAGACTCCAATCATGCTTCGAAAAGGATCAACTGTTCGGCGCTGGACTTCAACAGGCGCGGCTTTGGCCATCTTCGCGATGGTTCCGATCACGGCATGCTCATCTGACGACAACTCGGGCGCCCCGACGTCGGACAGCGGCGCGACGGCGGACAGCAGCTCCGACGCCACCGGCAGCTCGTCCAGCGGCTCGGGCGGCGATGCAGGTACGGCGCAGACGGGTTCGAGCAGCGGCTCCGGATCGAGCAGCTCCGGATCGAGCGGCTCCGGATCAAGCAGCGGTTCGAAGGCCAACGAGGCGGGGGCCGACGCCACGCCCGACGTCTCCGTCAGCGACGCATCTCCCGCGGACGCCACGGCGAACGATGCGGATGCGACAGCGAACGATGCTGGTCCGTACACACCGTCGGCCTGCACCACCGCGGGGGTGGCAACGGTGGGCCCCGCGGACAATCATTGTGCAGAGCCGGACGGGGGCTTCATGGTGCAGTCGACGAGCCCGGCGAGTTGCTACTACGACGGTAGCGCGCCCGGCGACGATGGAGGGGACAGCTGCGACTACAACAACACGAACTACGGGCACGTCGCGGATGACGACGACTGCAAGTACCACGTGACCTGGACGTCGACGCCCATCTGCTCGGGCGGGCCGGGGGTCGTCTTCACCGTTGTGGCGACGCTCAAAACGGCAGACGGCTCGCCGGGCGCGCCGCTCGTCGGCGCAAACACCAAGATCGAGGCATTCACGACGACCCCAGGCGACTGGGACTCCGCGTCGTACTGCGACGACATGTCGACGCATCCGAGCCCGAGCCCCGGCTTTCCGGGAACCATTGAGAACCCTCCAGGCACCTACACGGGCCAAGTGATCTTCGATCAGTCGGGACAGTGGACGGTGCGTTTCCACTTTCACGAAGAGTGCGCGGACGTGCTCGACGACTCACCCCACGGGCACGCCGCGTTCCACATTACAGTCCCTTGAGTCCGGCGATCGAGCCGGAATTCTCATGGGATCGCGAGGGCGACGCGGGCTTGCTTCGTGCTGGCTCTGCAAGCTGAATCGAGAAAGGTTCCATGAGATTCCCATTTCGGTTCGCTCTGTCTCGCACCCCGCGCTCAGCCGACCGTTCCGGCTCGAGCGCGGGGAGTCGCATGCTCCGGTGCGCCACCAGCGCCCTCGGTACGATTCTGGCGGCATGCGGAAGCCACCACGAGACTGCTTCCGTGGCCGGACCCGACGCGAGCGCCGAGCCGGGCTCCACCTTGTCACGCGACGCGATGC
>JBAULD010000782.1:0-3109 GCA_049578005.1 Polyangiaceae bacterium | reverse complement strand
GAGTGGCGCATACTCTTCGACGACGGAAGCTCACTTGTCGACGACGGAGGCTCACGCCCTCGAGAATGGCGCGTACTCTTCGACGACCGAAGCTCACTCGTCGACGACGGAAGCTCGGGGCCTCGAGAGTGGCGCGCACTCTTCGACGAGCGGCGCGCACTCTTCGACGACGGAAGCTCATGCCCTCGAGAGCGCAGCTCACCCCTTCGAAAACGAGTCCAACTCCCACGAAAGCGTGCCGCACTCCCGCTTAAGCCAAGCTCACCCCGACGAGAGTGAAGCTCACTCCCGGAGCAGTGGCCCCCGCTCGTCCGACTTCGAAGCTCGTTCTTCGACGGGCGAAGCCTGCTGTCGCCAGATTGGCCCGCACGTTCCCGAGACCAAAGCGTCGATTGACGCGCTCTCGGACCCTGGCGTCCCTGGCGACCCTTGCGGTTCTCTCCCCATCGCGGATCCGCGCGGTCCTAGCGGCTACGTCGCGTAGACCCGATAGTCGACGTCCGGGAACAAGTTGTCTCTGCGCTCCACCTCTGCGAGCCATTTTTCGTCGATCGACTCGCTCAGGAGCGCGTCGTAGAGGCGCGTGAAGCGCGTCACGTGGTCCACGGTCCTCTTCTTCGCGTAAGGCACCGTCGTCCCGGTCTTCATGATGAACGCCCAATCGCTGGACTGCGCGAGCATCACTTCTCGCGCGGCCTGGTCGAGCGCCCGCCGGCGAGGGCCGTGCGCCTCCGGGAAGCGGCGGGCCAGTTCGACCATGCGCTCGGCCATCTTGTGCAGGTGCCGGTAGACCCATGCATTGCTGCCGTTGCACCAATAGTCCCCGTAGCCCTTCTCGCCCCACGACGAGAGCGACGGAGTGGCCACTTGATTGGTGGGATACTCGCGGAGGTAACCGCTGGGCGTGATCGGCGCCACCGCACCCTGATCGTAGTTGAGCTTGCGGAAAAGGAGCTCCAAGAACATCGGCCCCTCGTACCACCAGTGTCCGAACAGTTCGGCGTCGTATGGCGCGACGACGATCGGCCGGCGATCCATGTTCGCGCGCAGATGCTCGATCTGCCGCTCGCGGTTGAACATGAAGTTGCCCGCGTGCTCCGCCGCGCGCAAGTAGGCCGCGTGAGGATCGTAGGGCCGCTTGCCGTCCATCGATCGGTGCGTCACTGCGTAGTACTTGACGCCGGTGAACGTGCGGATTCCTTCCGAGTGAATGTACGGCGCAATGTAGTCGTAGGGGAGGTCGAAGCCGATGTCGCGGTAGAAATCGCGATAGGCGGCGTCGCCCGGGTAACCCTCTTGCGCGCTCCACACTTGCTTCGAGCTCTCGATGTCGCGACCGAAAGCGGCCACTCCGGAGCGGCAGTACACAGGCGCGTGCACGCCGTAGAGCGGCCGCGGTTCGGCGAACAAGATCCCGTGCGTGTCGACGAAGAAATACCGGATTCCCTCCTCGCGCATCAGCTCGTCCACGCCGGGCACGTAGCCGCACTCGCCGAGCCACATGCCCTGCGCGCGCCGCCCGAAAAGGCGCTCGTAGACGCTCGCGGCCGTGTGAACTTGCGCGCGGAAGGCGGCCCAGTTGCGATCGAGGAGGGGGAAAAAGGGGTGGGTCGCGGTGCAGACGATGAGCTCGAGCCGTCCGGCGTCTTGGAGCGCGCGGAAGCCTTTCACGAGATCACCTTCGTATCGACGCCAGCAATCTCGGATTTCGTAAAAGCGATGTCGATACGTCTTCGCAAGTTCGTGAAACGTTCGGTCTTCGCGCCAGGTGCGATCCACTTCTTTTTCGGCCAGCTCGATGAGCTTGTCGATCTTCTTCGCGTACCGTTCCTTGAGAAGGTCGTCGGTCATCATCGAGAGGAGCGACGGGCTGAACGACATCGTCAGGCGAAAATCGATGTCGTCGTGATTCAGCCGCTCGAATGCGAGCAATAGAGGGACATACGTTTCGGTGATCGCCTCGAAGAACCACTCCTCCTCCATGTACGAGGCCCCCTCGGGGTGCCGCACGAATGGCAAATGTGCATGAAGGACGATCGTCAGGTATCCGTGCGCCACGAGCTCACCTCCTCGATCCCGTCAAAGACGACCGCCCCAACGCTCGTTGTGACCGAAAGACTGTTCGCTCCCCCCGCCGAGAGGACTCGCGCCGGGCCGCTCGCTCCCCCCGAGCCATTCGCTCCCGCCCACCCATTCGCTGGCTCCCATCCATTCGCTGGCCCCCTGCCGTACCCATTCGGACGCGCCGACGCGCCATCGTTCGCTCGCGCCGATCCGCTCGCTCGCGCCGCGATACAAGAGCGCGCTGGCACCACCCCAACCGAGCTGCGAAGCCGCCAAGTACAGCGTTTCGGACCCTCCGAGCGCGACCCATTCGCTCGCGCCCGCCCACATTCGCTCGGAGCCTCCCAGACGCCAGCGCTCGCTCGCACCGCGTTCGAGCAAGTATTGCTGTTCCGAAGCTCCCAGAATGACGTGCTCGGTCTCGTATCCGCTGACGACCTCGCGCTCGATCACGTGTCCCCAGCGCTCGATCATGGGCGTCGTGGCTCGGATCCAACGCATCGACCACGTCGACAGCACGCGCCGTCGCGGCTCGGTCTCGAACCCGCGAATCACGACGCGCCACGGGCCGTAGACCGTGAACTCGGTTCCCTCCGCCTGCAGATGCACGGGCTCTTCGCCGAGGAGCTCGAACGCGATGCGCTCGGGGTCCGAAAGCTCCATCGGGAACGGGCCCTCGTGCCAAGTCATCGTGCCGTGCTCGCCCGCCGGCCCCACCCAGCGGGCAAAGCGAAGCCCGCCCCGCCACTCGGCGCGCCATTCGTCCAGGTGCCACCAGCGCTCGATGTGCGCGCTGCGGTGACGGTGCACGGTCGCTCCGCTCCACGACGCGTGTTCGCGCGGCGGCGTTTCTGCTCCTTCCTTCTGCATCGAAGGTGCATAGGCCGCGCGCCACACGTCGACGTAGCCGCCGCCCTCGCGCGCGGGCAGCGGCGGCTCGGGCCCGCCAAAGCGCGAGCAGTACGGTTCGGCGGCGGGGGGCGCGTCGTCGGAGGTCACGGTCATCCATTCGAGCGCCGTGTTCGGCGACGGGTCGTCCCGTGGG
>JBAULD010000781.1:0-5920 GCA_049578005.1 Polyangiaceae bacterium | reverse complement strand
CACGGGCTTCACCACCTGCTGACGCGCGTCGACGAAGGATCGGTTTCCGGGATCCGCGGCGTAGCATGGGACGCAATCGAGCTACCGAGCCAGTTCATGGAGAATTGGTGCTATCACGAAGAAACTCTCCGCTTCTTCGCGCGCCATTTTCAAACCGACGAACCGCTTCCGACGGCGCTCCTCGAGAAAGTCCGAGCCGGGCGGACGTTCCAGGCCGGCCTAGCGACCCTGCGTCAAATCGAATTTGCACTCTTCGACCTGCGGCTACATCGCAACTACGACCCTCACGCGGGGGCTCGAGTCCTCGCGACGTTGAATGAAGTGCGCAGCCAGGTCAGCGTGTTTCCGCCGCCCTCTTGGAATCGAATGCCCAACAGCTTCACCCACGTCTTCGCGGGTGGCTACGCGGCGGGCTACTATAGCTACAAGTGGGCCGAGGTCCTCTCGGCCGACGCGTTTGCCGCGTTCGAAGAGACATCGTTCGCCCAATCGACGGGGCGACTCTTCCGTGACACCGTTCTTGCGCAGGGCGGCTCGCGCGAGGCGATGGACCTGTTCGTCGATTTCCGAGGACGCCGGCCCAGCATCGACGCGCTTCTTCGGTATTCCGGACTGGCTGCGTAGCGATTCAATTCCGGGCGGCTCGACCACTATGCCGCGGCGGACTCCGCCTCTCGTGCCGTGCCCACCCAGCGTGGCAGGGTGACACACGGAAGAGATGGCCTCGCGGTGGACGGCGCGCTCGACGAGAGTCTCTTTATGCCGTCCCCGCCGCGCCGAAATGCGTGTGGGCGCACCGGTTTCTTCGTAGGCGCGCGACGTGCACCGCACGAGCCACACGGACGACAAGCTCCAGGCTCGGTTGGGCTTGTCGAAAACCAATGGAGGCGCCCACCGTGAATCGACCAACTGACATTCGACCTGCCGAAGGAAGACTGGCCGTGCTTCTGCCCGGAATGGGCGCGGTGGCGACGACGACGATCGCAGGAGTGTTGCTGGCACGGAGGGGGCTGGCCCGGCCATTCGGATCGCTCACCCAACTTTCGACGATTCGGCTGGGACGCCGGACGAGCGGCCGAGCGCCAAAGATCGGCGAATTCGTCCCTCTCGCTTCCCTTCAAGACCTCGTATTCGGGGGCTGGGACGTCTTCCCGGGGCATGCGTACGACAGAGCCGTCGAGGCCGACGTGCTTCGACGCGAACACCTCGAGAGCGTCCGGCGCGAGCTCGAGCTCATCCAGCCCATGCCCGGTGCCTTCTATCCAGAATATGTTCGTCGCTTGACGGGAACATACGTCAAGAGTGGCCGATCCAAAGCGGAAATGGTCGAACAGATCCGCGACGACATGCGTCGATTCGTTCGCGAACGGGAATGCAGTCGAGCCGTTTGCATCTGGTGCGGTTCGACCGAGACGTTCACTTCGCCGACGGCCGTTCACGAATCGGTCGCGACTTTCGAGCGGGGCCTCTACGAGAGCGACCCCGGTATTACGAGCTCGCAGCTCTATGCGTGGGCGGCTCTGAAGGAGGGCATTCCCTTCGCCAACGGCGCGCCGAACCTGTGCGTGGACTTTCAGGCAGCGTGGCAGCTCGCCCGCGAGCGCGAGGTTCCGGTCGCCGGAAAGGATTTCAAGACCGGTCAGACTCTCATGAAGACCGTCGTAGCCCCCGGGCTCAAGGCGCGAATGCTGGGGGTGCGAGGGTGGTTTTCTACGAACATCTTGGGCAACCGCGACGGCGAAGTGCTCGACGACCCGGGGTCCTTCAAGACGAAGGAGGCGAGCAAGCTCGGCGTGCTCGACGTCATCCTCGAGCGCGAGACCTATCCGGAGCTCTACGCCGATCTATTTCATAAAGTGCGGATCGAGTATTACCCCCCCCGGGGAGATGCCAAAGAAGGGTGGGACAACATCGATCTCTTCGGGTGGCTCGGGTACCCGATGCAGATCAAAATCGACTTCCTGTGTCGCGACTCGATCCTGGCGGCTCCCGTCGTGCTCGACTTGGCGCTCTTCCTCGACTTTGCGCGGCGCGCCTCGCTCCGCGGAACGCAGGAGTGGCTCTCCTTCTACTTCAAGAGCCCCATGACCGCGCCGGGACTCCGCCCCGAGCACGATCTGTTCATCCAGCTCATGAAGCTGAAGAACACGCTGCGATGGCTGATGGGGGAGGAGCTCATCACCCACGTCGGCCACGAGTACTACGACTGACCGGCCCGAGAGAGGCTGGGTTCAGTAAGCGCAGGTACAGCGGCGCGCTTCGCAGAAGGCGCGCCCGTCCCGCTCGGGGAGGCTGGCGTGCGTCCATAGCTCCTGAGGGGTGTCGTTGATCGTGCTGTGCATGTACGTGGCGGGCGTGTCTTCGATGTGTCCGATACCCAAGTGATGCCCGAGCTCATGCACCACGAGCGCTCGGTACTCGCCAGGATCGTCCACACGCGTAGCCACGATCCAAATTCGTCCGCCCTTGGTCAGCGCCACATGGCGCGGCCATTCCGGGTCCCAAGGCTTCAGCTCCTCGGATCGCTCGAGCCTCTCGATGATCAGATCGCGTCCACCGGGCTCGAAGCAAACCCTACCCCCGGTCCCGCGTTCCCAGACGCGCATACCCTCTTCGACGAGCGCTCTCTCCTCAGCGTTGAACTGTGGGTCCAACGAATACGTGATCGGCCTGTCACACTCGCCCGGGCACACCCCAGGATCACGTACGGAATCCGCGGCCCCTGTTCCCAGGGACGCAACGAAACAGGTCATTGCGATAGAGCGGCGGAGCACGTCCCTCGGAGGGGATTGAGCAAGCTAGCGCCGTGCCGGGGCAAGTCTCGCCCCGAAGTCGCCGGGCCTAGCGACGCTTTGGCTCGCCGGGCTCCCCGATTCCGCCGAGCACGCCCATCACGGCGAACTCGTGACCGCGCGGGCAGCGCACCTTACCCGTCTCCGTTTGTTTCACCGTCGTGTGGACGTGCGCACCACACTCCGGGCACTCCAAGTCCACTGGGTCGTCTCCGCGTCCACCGATCATGGCGTTTCCCCTCCGGGATGGCGTGAGCGGTTTTCAGCTTGGCGCCCGCGGGCCGCCCACGCAAGCCTACCCTTCATGAGCGTCCTCATTCTCGACGGGCCGATGGGTGACGAGCGGGCGCCGGGGCTCATTCGCTCTTGTCGACTCCGCCCTCGCGAAGGCCGAGCTCCTTCATTTTCAACTGCAGCCCTTTGCGCGAGATCTTGAGAAGCCGCGCTGCGTGCGTGACGTTCCCGTTGGTCTGCTGAAGCGCCCGGCTGACGAGCTCTCTCTCGAGACGGCTCATGGCCACTTTGACGTGACCTTTTAGGCCTCCCTCGCCCGCAAGCGCCGCTTGCAAGTCCGCTTGGGGAAGCGGGACCGCGGCCATCGCGGGAACGCCGCGGATTTCGGGGGGCAGGTCCGTCGCCCGGAGCTTTTGGGTGTCACAGAAAAGAACGGCCCGCTCGATCACATTTTCGAGCTCGCGAATGTTCCCCGGCCAGGGATATTGAGCGAGCGCTTCCATCGCGTCGGGCTCGACGCCTTCCACTTTTTTCTTCAGGCGCTCGTTGAATTTCGTGAGGAAGTGCTCGCCGAGAAGCGGAATGTCGACGGTCCGTTCGCGTAGCGCTGGGAGACGGATCGGCACGACGTTGAGGCGATAGAAGAGGTCTTCCCGGAACGTTCCGGCTGCGATGAGCTTCTTCAAGTCGCGGTTGGTCGCGGCCACGAGACGGACGTCGACGCGGATCGTCTTGATCCCCCCGACGCGCTCGAACTCGCTCTCCTGAAGGGCGCGGAGCAGCTTCACTTGCATCTCGATCGGTATCTCCCCGATCTCGTCCAAGAACAGCGTTCCGCCGTTGGCGAGCTCGAATCGACCCGGCTTGCTCGTCACTGCCCCCGTGAACGCGCCCCGCTCGTAGCCAAAGAGTTCGCTCTCGATGAGCTCTTTCGGAATCGCGGCGCAGTTGACTTTGATGAAGGGCTTGTCTTTCCGCCCCGAGTGCTCGTGAAGGGCGCGCGCGACGAGCTCCTTGCCCGTCCCGCTCTCGCCGGTGATGAGCACCGTCGTCGGTGTGTCGGCAACCCGCTCGAGGATCGCGTAGAGGTCGGTGATGCCCTGGGAGCTGCCGATGATCCCGAAGCGCGCCCCGCGGGCCGCCGGCGTCGGCGTCGCGTCGGCGCCCCGAAGCTCGCGCGTCTTCAGGGCCTTTCCGACGATCTGACGCACCTCGTCCTTGTCGAACGGCTTCGTGACGAAGTCGAACGCGCCGCTCTTCAGCGCCTCGACGGCCGTGTCGATGGTGCCGTGCGCCGTGACGATGACGACTGGCATTTCCGCGTCTTCCTCGAGCGCGGTTTTGAGCAGGGTCATGCCGTCGACCTTGGGCATTTTCAAGTCGGTGATGATGAGGTCGATGTGGTGCTCGCGAAGCAGATGCAAGCCTTGCTCGCCGTCCTCCGCGGTCAGCACGTCGTAGCCGTCGCGTGTCAGTTGCGCGGAGAGGATCCTGCGCAGGTTCGGTTCGTCGTCGACGATGAGCACCTGCTTTCGCTCGGGGAGCATGGCGGCGGGAGTTTACCAGGCGCGAGGCAAGAGGGCCCGGACGTTGGTGTTCGGGGGGATCGGCCCGGCCAAGGCTGCGTCTCCGGTTGCGCGGCGGGTCGTGCGCCCGAGAGAGGGGAGAGAACCGCAAGGAGGGGAGCAGGGCGCAGGGGACGCCAGGGGCCGAGAGAAGCTGGGTTCCGGAGGACGACCCAACGCGCGCGATCGAGGAAGGCAGGGTCTCGCGGGAGTGAGCTTCGTTCTTGAGAGAGTGAGCTTCGTTCTCGTGGGAGTGAACTTCGTTCTTGCGCCGGTGAGCCTCGTTCTTGCCGGAGTGAGCTTCGCCCTCGCGCGGGTGAGCCTCGTTGTCGCAGGACTGAGCTTCACACTTGTGGGTGTGAGCTCCGTTGTCGCGGCACTGAGCTTCACTCTTGCGTGGGTGAACCTCGTTGTCGGAGGATTGAGCTTCACTCTCGCGCGCGTGAACCTCGTTGTCGGAGGATTGAGCTTCGCTCTCGCATGCGTGAACCTCGTTGTCGGAGGATTGAGCTTCGCTCTCGCGCGGGAGAGCCTCGTTGTCGGGGGATTTGAGCTTCACTCTCGTGTAGGCGAGCCTCATTGTCGGCGTATCGAGCTTCACGCTCGTGTAGGCGAGCCTCGTTGTCGGGGGATTGAGCTTCACTCTCGTGTAGGCGAGCCTCATTGTCGGCGTATCGAGCTTCACGCTCGCGCACTTGAGCTTCGTTGTCGCGGGATTGAGCCTCGTTGTCCGGCGAGATAACGCTACGGCTACGCGAGGGAGCCTCGCTCTTCCCGCACCGGGCTTTCTTCACAAAGGATGGAGCGTCACTCGTCGCGGAGTCATCGAAGGAGGCCGACTCTGGAGAGGACCCTCCGGGAAAACTCGCCTCGCTGTCCGAGCACGGAGATCGACTATCGCTCGATCGAGCGCCGCTCTCCCGAGATCGAGCTCCGCTCCCGAGCGGATGAACGCTGGTGCAGGGGCATGCCTCGTGCTGCTCGAAAACATCGACGAGCTCCGAAGAAAGAGGATCGAAAACCGCCCCCCTCGGCCACGACGATCGCCGCACCCATCTGGGGGCCAAGCTCACGGTAAAACTTCGACAATGCGGAACGTGCCGCGTCGCCAGGCGGCGTGGCGGTTGCCTCGATGATCGCCAAGCTGCTGATGCGCCGGGGCACCTCAGCCATGAAGGCACGTGTGATGGAGTCGAGCTCCGTGACGGTCCGAAGCGGGGTGTCCAGGCGCCAGACTTGGACAAGGACCTGATCCCACGTCGCTACGCAGTGGTCCTTGTCGAGGGCACGGATGGTCCACTTCTTCGGCACTGCTGCACTATGCCACAG
>JBAULD010000780.1:0-3724 GCA_049578005.1 Polyangiaceae bacterium | reverse complement strand
AGAGGTCGGCCACTTTGTCTGGCCTCTTGGCGATCCTTCTCGCCTCGCCCTCGCCCGTTGTGCCGATCGCGGCCCTTTCCGCTACAGGTGGCGTCCCCGTGGGGGATTCATCCCTTCTACGAAAATCGACAGGCTTCAGGGCGACGGCCTTGGTGGGTGTGGCTGTTTTCAAGAGGAGCATTCGATGCCAGAGTCTCGTCGTCCGCACAGTCTCGTGGACTCGTGACTGAGTCTGCTGGAGTCGTGACCGAGTGTCGTGGACTCGTGAGCGGGTCTGCTGGAGTCGTGACCGAGTCTGGCGCACTCGCTTGCGCGTGCCGTGGAGGCTTTGCCTCAGTACGGCCGTGGACTCGCTGGCTAGTGCCGCGGACTCGACGTTGCCCCTCACCGAGGGAGAAGAAGACTCGCTCGTACCTTCTCGACCAGCTGCTGCACCCGAAGGGGCGGAAGCGTCTTGACTTCCACCGAGGAGAAGACGGCCGTGCCCACGATCCGAAGCGTCGGAGCGTCGGGGTCTGCGATCGCACGCGAGGCGCCTTGAAAGTTCCCGAAGATGCCCGATCCCTGGACTTCGATCCGGATGTCCGCGGGGACGCCTATCTCGACGGATCCGAAAATGGCCTTCACATGGACTTCGGTCACCCCGGGAGCGAACGTGGCCCGGCGCAAGTCGAGCTCGATGTTGCCAAAGATCGCCTCGAGCTCCGTCACTCGGGGCATGACGGACGGATCGCCGCGCTCGATATTGGAGAAGAGAGCGCGCACGACCGGGCGAGATTCGACGCGAACCAGCGGGCCCAGGGTCGTCGCCGCGTGGCCCTCATCCTTGCGCTCTTCACGAGCGACGACGATGGCGGCTCCCTCGTACGGGTCCGGACGACGGATGTCGGCCACGAGGGCGTCCAAGTCGGCTTGCGACTGAGCGCAATACGCCGCGTCGATGCGGGCCTCGAACTCCTCGATTCCGAGTTCGTCTCTCGCGAAGCTCTCGGTCAGTTGTACGATCACGCGGTCGCGCCGCTCGCGGAAGGCGATCTTGTTTGGATGTGCGTCACCTTGCATCGCGGGACCAGGATAGCCCACCGGACGCGCCGGGGTGAGGATTGGGGCTAGCGCGGGCGATCCCGCGGTCGGTCCGCGCTCGCCCGCACGAGCGCTACGGCAGGGTAGGCGTCAATTCAAATTCCGCGTGGACGCCGACTGGAACGCTGGATCCGCTGGCCTCATCCTGCATCAGCAGGATTTCGTAGGTTGCCGAAGGTGTGAGTTCCGACGTGTACGCCGACGCCTCACCACAGAAATCGGTCGGTGAATTTCCGGGCGTCTTTAGCCAGTACCCAATCAGATTGGCATTGTCTCGAGTAAGCTGATCAACGGGAGTCCCGTCGGCAAACACGCCGATCCAAACGCCGGAGGCGTTCGCGCCCCTCGGCCGGCAGTAGCGCACGGTCACGTTGGCCCCTTCGCGCACGGGAATGTGTGCGGTTCTGGCACCAAGGAGCGTCGCCCCGAGGATCTCCACGCCGGGGGCGTCGGGCGTGATCTGCGATGGTGGAAGAATAGTAAATGGAAGTGGTGCACGAACCGGAGGTCCGTCCCCAAGCGCCAACCAGGCGCCGTAGGTACCGGGTGCAAGCCGCGAGGTCGGTACCGTGACGAGACCCGATGCGTCGATGCTGAAACGCGCGTCCCCGGTCGGGACTTGCCCCAGGGGCGCGACGAGGGCCGCCCCGGACAAACCGGACGGCGCGAACAGTGTGAGCGCCTCGCCCTGCACTACCGAAGCGGGCACTCCCACGCGCCCGAAAGTGTCCTGCAGGCTGCCGCGCGTGGACGCGGCCTCGGCCGGACGCAGCGTGACCTCGGCCGGGCGCGAGGAGTCATCGGAGCCAGAGAAAATCTCGCCGAGCGGTCGCGCGTAGGCGTCGAACCGGCCGAGGCTCTCCAGCCCGAGCGCACTTTCCACGGTCCGCAGGACACCGTACCCGTCGTAGTGAGCGTCGATCACTTGGCCCTCCCGAAGGAGTCCCGGCGAGCCCACGATGACAGTAGGCACGTGATTGTCGGGCCAACCCCAGCCGTCGGTCTCGTCCCACGTGACAATCAGCAGCGAGCGCGAGTCGCGCCATTGCGAGGATTGCAAGAGGGGTGCAAATGCCGACTGAAGGAATTCGTCCTGTTTTGCCAGCGATTCGCCGACGTCGAAGCTGTCCATCCACGCGCCTTCGCCGTCCCACCAGCCGTCGGCCGCAATCCAGGCGAAGTCGGGCAACGCGCCGCCATTTCTCACGGCCCCGTCGAAATCATTCAAGTCGCGCAGCGTCGTCGTGCAGCGAGCAGAGTCGCGAATCACGTCGTCGAAGTTGGCGAACGGCTCGTCATCCGGCGAGTACCAGCCGCCGTTGCTGTCGGCCAAGAGGTTGCAAGGGGTATTCATGTGCTGCACGTACCCGCGCCACGGCCTGCCCTGCGCGTCCAGAAGGTCGCCGAGGTGGGTCGCGGGCAGGTCGAAATCCGGATAATAAACGGGCCCATACCGATAGGTGTCGCCCGCCACCATGGCCACGTAGTTTTGGTCGCTCGGATGGTACGTGGCCCACATGTTCGAAAGGAGCACGCCTCTCTGTGCGAGGGACGCCAGAAACGGCATGTGCCCGTCGATGCGCGAGGAGCCCCCATCGGCGTGCACGACGTCGGCGTAGTTGGTGTTCTCCATCATGGCGATGAACACGTGATCGAGACGTGGGACGGCGCTCGCCGCGGGCGCCTCTAGCGCCGCTGCGGAAAGGTGCGCGCCAACGCCCCCGAATCTCAGCTGAATGTTGTCGGCGAACGCGTTTTGAAAGGAGACCATGCCGCTCGGAAGATCGAGCGTGACGGCAACCGTGCGAGTCCCGGCGGGGACCGGGCCCCGGGTGCTGCGCGCTACCAAGCCAGCGGCTGTGCTGCCCGCCCGAGAATCGAGATCGGCTAGAACGGCCGGCGATCCCACCGCCTCGCCGCGATCGTTCAGAAACACGGCCGTCACGATGGCCGACTGCGCTCGATCGCTCCAGCCGCCGAGCCAGCCGGAGAGCTCGTAGCTCGCGGAGCCCGAGTCAATCGCCGCGGCGGCCGGTCCGACGTCGACCGTTTGCTCCATCGCCGAATCGATCCCCGGTCCAGCGAACAGTGCATTTCCGGCAGGCATTTCCGAGGGGAGGTTCGGCGTGACTCCGGTGGACGCAAAGGCGCCGTAGCAGAGAACGCTGGCGGCCCCTCGCACGACGCGCCAGCCGGGAACGGGCGACTGCGCGGTCCAGTCGCTCGTGCACCGATGCGCCTCGGCATCGCCGTTGACCAGCAGATTTCCGCTGAGCACTTCTGCCGCGCACGGCAGGCTCCACACCAGCACGGAGATCGCAACTCCGGTTTGAAAACAACGCATCACCATGGCGGCTTCCTCCACGCTGGTCGCACACCCGAATCTAGGCGGCGCTCGGCCGAACGTAGGATCGAGTTGTGGCGGAGCGATGACTTGGGCGTGCCTGAAACGCCACGAGGTCACTCGGGGGCGCGGCCGGGATCCGCGGTCGCGGCACCAGTCCCGCTCAGAAGTGGAGCGAAATCGTGCCGAGCACGGTGAGGGGCGGCGCCGCCGTGACGTGCGTCGCCTCGGACGCCTGCTGCTGCCCGCGTTGCAAGCTCCAGTTCGACACATAGTATTCGGCGTCGTCTGCGTACT
>JBAULD010000779.1:0-5341 GCA_049578005.1 Polyangiaceae bacterium | reverse complement strand
GCTCTGGCTAATCAACAATACCGGGAAGGTGGGTCTGGACGGCAGCGGCACGAGCGCGAAATTCGGCGGTTTGGGAACGGTCGATTTGCGCGGTCTCGAGTCTCATGTGCCGCTTCGATTGAGCTTGAATACGGTTTACTCGCTCGACAACACGGGGGACGTGGTCGCCGACACCGAGCAAGCGCGCGGGCGCGCGGCCAACTCCCCGGTCCCCCAACCGGTCACCCGGATCGAGCGCTACGGGCTTGGAGTCAACCGCGTCGACCACTTCGATTTCTTCGCGGGCGCGGAGTTCTTTGCGGCCGAAGAGCGCGTGCGGCCCTTCGTCGAAACGAAGATTCTGATTCCGATCAACCGACAAGGGTACGAGTGCAAATTAAAGAACCCCAGCAAAGACAATTGCATGGCCAACGACCAATTTGCGCCCGCCACACTGACGGTCGGAAGCCGCTTCTTTCCGTGGAAGCGTGGGTTTTCGTTACTGGCGGCAATCGATATCGGCCTCTCGGGCACGAGCGACTTCGTGGAGGAGCTGCAGCCGATTCCGCCGTGGACAATCTTTCTCGGTGCGGGGTGGTCGGTGGACACCTGGGAGCGCCCGCCCGTGGTCAAGACGAAGACCGTCGAAAAGGTCGTAGAGAAAGGGTCGCTCTTGGGCCACGTCGTCGGCTTCGTCCACGAGAAGGACAAGAACACCCCTATCGCCGGCGCGATTGCCTCCTACCACGATCAAGCGCTCCCGCCGCTCGCGACCGCCGCCGATGGAAAGTTCGGCGACGCGGTACCGCCGGGCCAGTACGCCTACGACATCAAAGCGGAGGGGTACAAGCCCGGCGCCTGCGAGGCGAGCGTTCCCAAGGAAGGGGGCGACGTGGCGATCGATTGCCCGCTCGAGGCGCTTCCGCGCGTAGGCAGCGTTTCGGGTCATGTGCGCGACGCCGACACGAGCCAGCCGCTCGGCGGCATCCCCGTCTCGCTGACCGACGTCCAGAAAAAGGAACTGCGCCTTACGACCGATTCCTCCGGAGGCTTCAAGTTCGACAACGTCGCACCGGGAGTCGCGGAGCTGAGTGTCGTGGCTGATGGGTATCTCGTGCTCGTCGCGCCGACGGAGGTGAAGCCGCGGCAGGATGCCTCAGTCGACTTGATTCTCCGCCCGAAGCCGAAGCAAGGCAGCGTGCAGGTCACCGCCAACGAGATCACCATCAAGCAGCAGGTCCAATTTGCCCTCGACAGCGCGGTGATTCTGCCGGAGTCCTTCGGTTTGCTGACCGAGATCGCCGACACGATCATCCGGCATTCGGAGATCCGGCGCGTCGAAGTGCAAGGACACACGGACAACAGTGGCACTGCCGATCACAACATGATCTTGAGTGAACAGCGCGCCGAGGCGGTGCGGGCTTGGCTCGTGCAGCACGGCGTCCAGGCGGAGCGGCTGGTGGCGAAGGGCTACGGTCAAGAAAGACCGCTCGTCCCCAACATCACCCAGCAGATGCGCCAGAAGAATCGGCGTGTGCAATTCATCATCCTCGACAAGGAGGGCAGCGCACCGGCGCCTGGAGCTCCTCCGAAGCGAAACCCGCTGCCGGGGTTCTAAGACGAAGAGTTCAAGCAGGGCCGGGCAGGAGGTCAGGCCTGAAGAAAACGCTCAGGCCTGATGAAAGATCAGGCCTGAAGCGAGGGGACTCGGAGGGGTTTCCGAGGTCCAAAACGCGCGTCTTGCGCGTGAGCTAAAAGCAGACCTTGATCACCGCTCTGCCCGGCGGTAGTGTGTCACGCCCAGTTTGGCGGTTTTCAAACACGCGGGACCCCAATCCGGGGCCCGCGTTTTTTTTCGCCACTAGACCAACGATGTCCATCCACGCCCATCCCCTCCACGGAATCGATCGCGCCGCGCTCGAACGCGTCGTCGAGCCGATCACGCGCGCGCACGGCGCCGAGGTAGTGGACATGGAGCTCAAACCAGATCGGGGCGCCTGGGTTCTTCGCATCTACGTCGAGAAAGCGGGCGCCGCGGAGAACAACCTTTCGACGCGCGACGCGGCGGTCGACCTCGAGCTGTGCGCGAACGTCTCCCGGGATCTAAGCCCGGCTCTCGACGTGGCCGATCTCATTGCGCATACCTATCGCCTCGAGGTGAGCTCCCCCGGTGTCGAGCGCCTGCTTCGAAACGAGAAGGACTTCGCCCGATTCGTGGGCCAAAAGGCGAAGCTCAAGCTGCGCGAAGCGATCGACGGGCAGCGCGTACTCGTAGGGGCGCTAGATGGCATCTCCGCGGGTAAAGTCCGCGTCGCACTAGGCACCCAGACGCGCGAAGTGCCGCTCTCGTTGGTCGAGAGCGCGCGTCTCGTATTCGAGTTCGGCTCCAGCGGCAAAGACAAGAGGAAGCACTGAGGGCACCTATGGCAATCCAGCAGCAACATCCCAGCTCAGACGTCACCCTTCTTCAAGCGATCGAAATGGTCGCAAAGGACAAAGGGATCGACAAGACGAGGCTCGTCAAGACCGTCGAAGAGGCGATCCTCAAGGCGGCCCAGAGCGTGTTCGGAGCGAATCGCGAGCTCGAAGCGCGCTTCAACGAGGAAACAGGACAGGTCGACCTCTTCCAGTACTTGACCGTCGTCGACGACGTCGCGGACGAAGACCGAGAGATTGCTCTGGAGGACGCGCATCGGCTCGGGCTCGAGGCGGAGCTCGGAGAGGATCTCGGCTTTCAGATCTTCTGGCACCCGTCCGATGCGAAGAGGGCATCGGAGCAGGACAAAAACTATGGCGATATCTTACGGGTCAAGCAAGCGCGCCAGGCGTTTGGCCGCATCGCCGCACAAACGGCGAAGCAAGTGCTCATTCAGCGCGTGCGTGACGAGGAACGGGACCTCATCTTCAATGAGTTCAAGGACCGCAAGGGAGAGCTCATCAAGGGCGTCGTTCGCCGCTTCGAAAAAGGCAATAACCTCATCGTCGACCTCGGGCGCACAGAGGGAATTCTCCCCTTTCGCGAGCAGACGCCGCGCGAAACCTATCGCCCCGGCGATCGCATCGTCGCCTACGTCAAAGACATCGATCGCGAAGCGCGCGGTCCCCAGGTGATCCTCAGTCGGAACGATCCCAGGCTCGTCGAAAAGCTCTTCGAGGCCGAGGTCCCGGAGATTTACGAGGGCATCGTCAAGATCGTCGCCTGCGCGCGGGAGTCCGGGGCTCGATCGAAGATTGCCGTCACGAGTCGGGACGCCGACGTCGACCCCGTGGGCGCGTGCGTCGGGATGAAGGGAGCACGCGTGCAGGCGGTCGTGCAGGAGCTGCGCGGCGAGAAGATCGACATCGTCCCGTACGACCGCGATCCGGCGCGCTTCGTTTGCGCCGCCATCCAGCCCGCCGAAGTGAGCAAGGTCATCGTCGACGAAGCCGACGGAAGAATGGAGCTCGTCGTGCCCGACGAGAAGTTGAGCCTGGCGATAGGCCGCAAGGGACAAAACGTCCGGCTGGCGGCGCAGCTTTCGGGCTGGAAGCTCGACATCATCAGCGAAGCCAAGTTCAAGCAAATGGAGGAAGAAGCCGTCGCGCAGCTCCTCCAGGTCGACGGCGTATCGGAGGCGATTGCTCGGAGCATGTACCGTTTTGGCTTCCGCACCCTCGAGGAACTCGCGGAGGCAAGCGAACAGGAGCTTGCCTCGATTCCCGGACTCGGCGGGGCCGACGTCGCGGGCCGGGTTCGTTCGAGTGCGGAGGGCACGATGGAGCGTCTCCGCCAAGAGCGCATCCGTGCCGCTTCGGCCCGGGTCGAGCCGCTGACCGAGCGAGAACGACTCCTTTTCATCCGCGGCGTGGGGGAGCGAACCGTGCAGCTTCTCGAGGACGCGGGCTACAAGACCGTCGAAGACATCCTCCGGGAAGACGAGGACAAACTCGCAATCAAGACCGGGCTCGGCATCAAGAAGGCGCGGGCAATCAAGCAAGGCGCCGAGCTTTTCTTGTCGGGCGAAGCGAAGGCAATCGAAGCTGCCCGGCGTGAAGCCATGGCCAAGGCACGTGAGGCGGTCCCGCTTCCCCAGGCGTGACGCGATCTCCCCAAGCGAAATAGAAGGACTTCGGCGAGTGCTCTCCGCGACCATGAACCAGCAAACCCACGACAATTTGCGCACGATGCGCACCTGCGTGGGCTGCGGCCTCCGCGACGACAAGGCAGTGATGCTGCGCCTGGCGATCGCCGGGGGCGAGGTCGTCTTCAACACGACGATTCAGGGAGGTCGCGGCGCGCACGTACATGCGCGCGCCGAATGTATCGTTCGAACCCCGCGGGGGCTGGCGCGAGCGTTCAAGTCGAATGTGCGCGTCGACGGAGCCGACCTTGGCCGGATGCTCGCGGTCGGGTGTGAAAGGCGGATGGTCGGGCTCCTCCTCGCCGCCTGGCGCAGCCGCGCTCTCGCCATCGGAGCCGATGCCGCTCGAACGGCCCTTACTGGCGGTGCCCCGCTGGCCATCGTCGCGACCGACGCTGGGTCGATTCGGAAGAGCATGGAGGTGGAGCGGGCGATCGTGGAAGGTCGTGCGATCGCCTGGAAGACGAAAAATGAGCTCGGGGTCTTGCTGGGCGGCGAAGCGGTCGCACTATGTGCGGTTCGCCACGCCGGCATCGCATCCGAGCTCCAATTCATGCGCGCTGCAGTCGATGCGGGAGCGGCGGCAGCGAAGGAAGGTGCGGAATGCAGCAGACGTCCGGAGGCTCGATGAGCGGCAAGGTTCGTGTCTACGAGGTGGCAAAGCAGTTGAACCTCGACCCGAAGCAGGTCGTTGGGCTCTTTCAAGCCATCGGCGTGGCGGAAGTGCGCAACCACATGAGCTCCGTCGAGCCGGAGGCTGTCGAGCGCGTCAAGCGCCACCTCGAGAAGCAACGCACCCACGACGTCGTCGAGGAGCGCATCCGGCCGGGAGTTTTGAAGCGGCGCGCCGTCGCAAAGCCGCCTTCATCCTTACCAGTCCCCCCCGAAGTTCCCTCCTCTCCTTCGCTGTCTCCCCCGATGCCATCCATTCGGATTGTCGACGAGGTCGCCGTGGCCCCGCCTGATGTCAACGGTCATCCGGCCGTCGAATCACCCGCGATGCGTGACGGGGGCATCGCGCCTGCGTCGGAGCGCGTCCCAGAGCCGGCGAGCGCGGCGCCAGCGACTGTGGCGGTCCGGGCTCGCAACGTGGCCGATAGCCCGCCCGTGGCGCTTCCCGAGGAGCGGCCGAGCGTGAGGGTACTCGAACCCGCGCCGGTCCCCCAGGACCGGTTGAGCAGCCGAACGCTCGTGCCCGCCGAACCCGTATCGGCGCCACCGGCGCCCGAGCCGCCTGCTGC
>JBAULD010000778.1:0-12183 GCA_049578005.1 Polyangiaceae bacterium | reverse complement strand
GGTGTGGCAACTACGCCCTGTGGGTCGCCGACTGGGCCCAAAGCTGCCCGGCGACGCCGAACGGCTGGTCGACGTGGCGTTTTTGGCAGTACTCGGATGAGGGCTCGGTCTCCGGCATCGGCGCACGAGTCGATCTCGATGAGTTCGACGGTCCGCTCAGTGCTCTGATGGTCTTCGTCGGGGGTGACGGCGACGCCGGGCAGAGCCCGGGACCCGCGGAGGCTGGCGGCGCGCGCCAAGCGGACGCGGAGAAGGACATGGTCGACTCGGTGATAGACGCCGCAGATGCGCAGGAGGAGAGGGACGCCTTGAACGCGGGCGACGCCGCCGCCCCGACTGCGGGTGACAGCGTCGGCCCTCGAGACGCCAGCACGACGAGCGCCGCGAGGCGGTGCTACCCCTGAGGAGGAGGGCTCAGGTCAAGTCCATCACGCGCTGCTCGAGACCACGCCCTTTGGTTACCCCGCTGATGCGGACCTGATTTCCGAGAAGGGCCGACAGCACTTGGCCGATGACCGTCTCCGCGTCCGCTCGTTTGCAATCGAACTGGACGACGAGTTCGAACCCCTCATCGTCGTAGTCGAGGGTCTTCACCGCCGGCAAATCGCGAAGCACCTGAATGGGCACGGCGCCCGCGTCGCTCCCGCGCCGCGTGCCGCGGCCGACTTGCACTCGGATCTCGTCGTTCGATGCCGTGAGCTCCGCCATTGCTCCGGCCGCGATCACGCGCCCGCGATCCAGGATCGCGGCCGCATCGCAAATTTGCTCCAGCTCCTGCAAATTGTGGCTGGAGATGACAATCGTCGAGCGGCCCCTTTTCGATTGGATGAACTGCCGCACTTCCCAAGCGACCCGCGGGTCGAGGCCCGCGGTGGGTTCGTCGAGGAGGACGAGGGCCGGATCGCCCAAGAACGCCTGCGCGAGGGCCACGCGCTTGGCCATGCCGTGGGACAGACTCCCGCAGCGCTGTCGCCACCAGTCGCCGCCCTGGACGTCGGCAAGGGCGCGACGCGCAGCGGCGACCGCCTCGTTGAAGGGGATGGCCTGAAGCCGCGCCAAGTGCACGAGAAACTCGCCGACCTCGTCGCTCGCCGGAAGCAGCGCATCTTGAGGCAGCACACCGACACGCGCGCGCAGTTCGTCGACCGCCGTGGGCACAAACCCGAGCACTTGCACCGACCCCTCGGTCGGCCGCAAGTAACCGGCGATCAGCGAGAAGGTCGTCGTCTTGCCGGCCCCGTTCGGCCCGATCAGTCCGTAGACGCTTCCCTTGGCGATCGTCAGAGATACGCTGTCGACTGCCGCTTTCGACCCGAAGCGCTTGGTCACGCGCCGCAGACGCACGGCGACTTCCGATTCGCCGGAGGGCGCGCGCTCCGAGTCCTCGACGGACACGCCTTGCGCGGCGGCCGCCCCTTCGGGCGCCATCAGATGTCCCTCCGCTCGAAAACGAACGACCCCGCAGCCAGCGTGATCATCATGAATCCAACCAGGATACCGAGCGCGGTCAAGACTTTGGTGGTCTCCGGCGAGAGAAGCAGCGTGTCGTAGGCATTCGGGTAAAAGTACTCGTACCAGGACATGCGCGGCGCGATTCCAGCTTCGAACGCGTGCCGTTGCCGGGAAACGAAGCCGCCCGCGCCCGCGATCCAGGAAACGAAGAACACCGCGAACGTGGTCAAGAGCGCGAGTATCGGTGTCCGGAAGCACGAGCTGACGAATATGGCGACGGCCGCCCATGCGCCGGAGATGAAAAAGGCGACGAACCAGGAGCGAGCTCCCCACTGCACGAGCTCTCCGGGCGTCACGTACCCGCGGGTGAGGGCGACCGAGCCGGCGAGCACGTTGAGCGCGAGAGCGACGGCGCCGACCAGGAGCCAGAGCCCGACGAGCTTCCCAGCCAAATAAGACGAACGCCGCGAGCGAACGGTCCAGAACCGGACGGTGCGGTGTTGAAGCTCGCCGGAGACCGCGTCGAAGCCGAGAAGAGCCACGAGGAGCGGGGAAAGCCAAACCGTGATCTTGAGAAAGATGAGGAGCGACGTGGGGATGCTCGCGAGGTAGTCCGCGAATTTCGCGTCGCCCGTGGCCTGTTCGAGCAGCTGCCGCTTGAGTTCAACGTACGCTTGGGTGGATTCGGCGCTTCCCTTTGCTCGATCGGCGCCTTCGATCCACACGCACACGAGCGAAGCGACGAACGCGCCGAGGAGCGTCAGCCCGCCGAGAGCAATCCCTTTGGCACTGCGGATCCCGCGCCGGAGTTCGCGCGCCGCGAGAAGTCCGATTTCGTGGACGGGGTTCATCACGAGCTCGGCCCGTTGCGCGTGGGCCGCCAACCAAGGCAAAGGCCCTGCCACACGCTTCCACGCTACCGTTGCTCCCTTCCGGGCCTGGCGGGGTTCACGCTTCTGCGTCGGCAGGGCCGCACACGCTCGAAAACAGCGTAGGTGGCTGCTTAGCCGGTGCGCGAGGCTCCGTCGAGGAAAATGGCATGGTGACCGATACCCGGAGGCTACGCGCACGTGGCCTACGTTAACCCGCTGGCCAGAACGCTCCGTTTCCGCTAAGCGAACATTAGGGAACGCGCCCCGACACTTTTCGGGACCGAGCGCCGCCCCAAAAGGTCTTTGCGTCCGCCGCCCATTAACGGGCGCGCGGTCGTATCACTCTCACCTTCAGCCGCCGCGGCCGCCGCGCTCGAAAAGCGCACCTTGTGGTCTCGGCGTCAGCCCGAGGCAATCAGTTGCTGCGTTCCGGCTTGCGTGTTTTGTCGTGTCGTGGCGGTCCCCGCCGCGATGCGCCCGAGCGCGCGCTGCACGCGTGCGATTCCTACCCTTGGGCGGGAAGTCCTCGCTCCGCATGGCCAAGAATATTCTCGTTATCTCGTGTGAAACAGCCGAGACTCGCGTCGCACTCATCGAAAACGGCATCATCGCCGAGCTTCATATCGAGCGGAGGGGGTCGCAGCCGCGCGGTGGCACCGTCGGCGATATTTACCTAGGCAAGGTCACCCGAGTCCTGCCGGGCCTTCAGGCGGCGTTCGTCGACATTGGGCTGGAACGCGCCGCGTTTCTCCACGTCGAAGACCTGATTCGCCCCGACGACTTCGAAGCCTACCTCGCAGGGGGGCGGAAGCATGCGCTCGGGACGGAAAACGGAAGTGGCGCACACGACGCGACCTTGGACGGGGCGGTCGCGCCACCGGACGAGCCGGTCGTAGGCGACACGCCGACCGACGAACCAACGCTGGGCGTAGGAGAAGCCCACGAGCTGACGGATGAAGTGGGGGCGGACGACGCGGCGGGAATCGAAGAAGAGGTCGCCGAAGACGCAGACGACGAGCCCTCGGAGTCGATGACCTCGGAGGAGCCGGGGAACGATTTGACCGAACCCCCCGAGGTCGACGAGTCGTCGCACGAAGTCGATCCATTCCCGGACGACAACGATCAGGACAGTCTCGATGACCCGGCGAGCGAAGGAGAGGACACCGCCGCAGTGCACCCTGCGGCGGTGGCCGCGCCGTCTGCAAGCACGACGGCAGGCGCAGGGAGCCGACCGGCGCCTCTCAACCCGGATCCTCTCGACGACTTGCTCGATGACCCGGATCTCCCGGGATTCACCGTCAGCGACCCGGGAGTCCCTCCGCCCCTACCTTCGGCCGCGCCGCTGGGGGGTCGCGGAGAGCGAGGCGGCGGGAGCGACCGCAGGCGTCGAAGACGCGGCAAGGACCGGGGGCGAAATGCGCGTCCCGAACCGCGGCAAGAGACCCGGACCGAGCACCGGCCGCGACCCGGGGCGACTCCGGGACGATTGTCGAAGTCCACGCCGATTCGCGAAGTAGTCAAGGAAGGGCAGGAGATTATCGTCCAGATTACGAAGGAGCCCATCGGGACGAAGGGCGCTCGCTGCTCCAGTCATATTTCGCTGCCTGGCCGCTACGTCGTTTACCTGCCGACCCTCGACCACGTGGGCATCAGCAAACGAATCGGAAACGACAAAGAGCGGGCCCGGCTCCGGGAGGCGATCGACAGCATGAAGCCCCCGACCGGTGGGCTCATCGTGAGGACCGTGGCCGAAGGGCTGACGAAGAAGCAGTTGAAGCAAGACGTCGGCTACCTCGTGCGCCTCTGGGGCGAAGTCGCGAACAACCGCGAGGGGGCCAAGGCGCCCAAGACGCTGTGCAGCGAGCTGGATATCGTCCTCAAGACCGCACGCGATCTCTTCACGGACGACGTCGACCAAATGGTCATCGACGACAAGGCGCAATACGACCGGCTACACCGCTTCGTCGAGATGTTCATGCCCGATCGCGCGAAGGACATCGTCTTCTTCAACGAAGACGAGCCGATTTTCGACGCCTACGGGATCGAGGACGAGATCGCGCGCGCGCTTTCGCGCAAGGTTCCGTTGCCGAGCGGCGGCTACTTGATCATCGACGAGGCCGAGGCCCTCACGGCCATCGACGTCAATACGGGTCGCTTCGTCGGCAAGGGCTCGAAAGACATGGAGGAGACGATCCTCAAAACGAACCTCGAGGCCGTTCAGGAGATCGCGTACCAGCTTCGGTTCCGGAATATCGGGGGGCTCATCATTCTCGATCTCATCGACATGGAAAGGCTCGCCAACCGCGAGAAGGTCCGAAAAACCCTCGAAGCGCTCCTTCAGCGCGACAAAGCGAAGACGACCCTCAACCGCATCTCGGAGCTCGGGCTCATCGAGATGACACGCAAGCGCACGCGGGAGAGTCTGGGGCGCCTTCTCCACGAGCCGTGTTTCTACTGCGATGGCACCGGGCACTTGCAGTCCAAGGAGACCGTCGCGTACGAGATTTTGCGGGAAATACGCAGGAAGCGAAACGATTTGCCTGGGTACACGGTCATCGTCAACTGTCACCCGGCCGTCGCCGATCTCCTCACCGGCAGCGAAAAGGCAATCGTTCACGAGGCCGAGACGCGGTACATGCGACGCATTCAAGTCAATTCGCGGACCGAGTACCACATCGAGCAGTTCGACCTGACCGGGAAATGAGCGGTGACTGACATGGACGACCCCGGCAAGCGAAGTGACGAGCGCGTGACCATCAACAAAGAGTTCGAGTCGTTCGACGCCTTCATTCAGGAGTACGTTACGAACATCTCGCGCACCGGCGTATTCATCAAATCGCACAAGGTTCTCTCCGTCGGAACGCTCGTGAACCTCCGGTTCACGGTGATCATGGACGACATCGAAACGATCGAAGGGGTCGGCGAGGTGGTCCGCGTGGAGAACGAACCACTCGGCATGGGAGTCGTCTTCCGCGAGCTCTCCGCGTACTCGAAAGACCTCATCGAGAAGCTTCTCGTGCAGCGCACGGCAAAAGCGGACTGAGGCGGTCTCGCGCTTCCCCGGTTGACAACGCGGCCCAGCGCAGCAATTCATCCCTGCAGAAAAAGGAGACTGCCATGGCGTTTTCGCTCCCCCCCCTGCCGTACGACAAGAGCGCGCTAGCTCCGAATATCAGCGCCGAAACGCTCGATTTTCATCACGGTAAGCACCATCAGGCCTACGTCACCAATCTGAACAAGCTGCTCGAAGGCAAGCCCGAGGCGAGCAAAACGCTCGAGGAGCTGATCGCTACGAGCGAGGGCCCAGTTTTCAACAACGCGGCCCAGGTATGGAACCACACGTTCTACTGGAGCTCGATGAAGCCGAACGGCGGCGGGCAGCCGTCCGGCGATCTTGCCGACGCGCTCAAGCGCGACTTTGGGTCGATCGAAAAGTTCACGGAAGAATTCACGAACGCCGCGGCTACGCAGTTCGGCTCGGGTTGGGCCTGGCTCGTGGTCGGCAAAGACAAGAAGCTCGCGGTGACCAAGACGAGCAACGCCGATCTGCCGCTCAAGTACGGGCAAAAGGCGCTCCTCACGATCGACGTCTGGGAGCACGCCTACTACATCGACTACCGAAACGCGCGCCCCAAGTACATCGAGGTGTTCCTCAAGAGCCTGGTCAACTGGGACTTCGCGCTGCAGAACCTCAAGAAGGCCTGAAGGCTTAGCCGGATTGGGGGCCGGCCCTCGCACGACGACTGAGCACCGCCCCACCCGTTCGCCCAGCGAGCGGATCTCAGGGCACGTGCGAGACGACGCGGTTTCTGCCCGCGCGTTTCGCGTTGTAGAGGGCGCCGTCGGCGGCGGCGAGAAGTTCGGCGAGATCGCGCGACCTCCAACTCTCGCCGGTAGTGGCATGGCCGATCGAAATGGTCACCGGGACGAGCTGATCCTTGTCGCTTCGGATGACCAGCGAAGCGACCCGCTCGCGGATTCGTTCCGCAACGACCAGGGCACCTTCGGTCGCCGTTGCCGGCAAGATGACGACGAACTCCTCGCCGCCGTAGCGACCGACGACGTCGAGCTGGCGTACCGACCCGGCGATTTGGCGCGCCACGGTCGCGAGCACTCTGTCGCCGACGGCGTGTCCGTGCCCGTCGTTTACTTTCTTGAAGAAATCGATGTCGCAAAAGAGCACGCTCAGCGCCCGGTCGAACCTGCCCGCGTACTCGTAGGCCTGCGCCAGGGCGGCCTCGAGATGCCCGCGCGTGAAAACGCCCGTGAGGGCGTCGCGCGAGTACTGGAGCTCGAGCGTTTTCTTTTCGGCGGAGAGGCGCTGAACGTCGGCCTCGGACCGCGACGCTACTTGCGTCGCGCGCAAGCTGACCTCCACGAGCGTGTCCCTCGCCTGCTGGAGAATGCCCTTCATTTCCTTGGCGCTCGGAAGCGTGACTTCGAATGCTTCGGCGAAGTCGCGTGAGGCGTCGGCCGTGCGCGTGAGCACCTCCTGAAACGCGTCCGGCGGGAGGGCAAGCCAGGTCAGAGCAGCCTGCGCGGCCGTCTTGATGGCGTTCTTGTCGGCCGCGTTCAGCCAGATCGGCGAGACGTAGCCCGAGACCGCTACGCAACGTCCGAGGGCCGACGCGCGCTCGCCTTGAAGGGGAACGTGGCTACCGAGCACGGCTTGCGAGAGCGGTTCGGGCAGCCCCCATCCCTGAGCGAGCCAGGCACCGACTTCGGGATGACCGGCTCCGAACTGCTCGCGCTCGAGCCGTTCGAGCCTGAGGTGGTCCTGTTTGGCATCGCGGATGACTTCGTCGTAGCCCGGGACGGCGGCGTTGAAGGCGAGCATGCCGATGTCTTGCAGAAGGCCCGCGAGGAAGGCCTCCTCCGCGTCGATGCGCAGCTGTTGCGCGAGGGCCCGGGCGGCCACGGCGCTCAGGAGCCCCCGGCGCCAGTACTGGGCGAAGTCGAAGGGCCCCCGGGCGGAACGCTGACTGACGAGGGAAAAGCTCAGGCCGAGAGCGGCGACGGAGCTCGTGCCCAGCGCAAGGGCCGCGCGGCGAACCGTCGTCAGCGGCGCGCCGCGCCGAAACGCAGACGAATTGGCGACGCCCACGACCTTGGCCGACAGCACCGGGTCGCGCGCCAGAAGGTCCGCTATTCGATCGATGTCGACGTCGGGACGCCGGCACTCGCTGAGGAGTTCGACGGCGACGCCGGGAAGACTCGGCAAATTGGGAGCCGTTTTGAGCAGCTTCTCGAGCTTGGGGGTCACGGACCTTCTAGAATGTCACCAATCGGGCGGACAGTCATCGACGACCTACAGCCTCGAGGCATCCTTCGGCTTGGTCTCCCCTCTCGTCTGGCGACGCCGAGCCTCCCGGCTTACAGCCTCTTGGCCAGCCAGCGTATCGCGTCGGGGCGGGCCGCGTCTTCCATCAGGAGGGGCAAGAACGTCGCAGCGATGGGCAATTCGCTGGAAAGCCGCGCGAGGCTCTCGGCCTGCACCCGCTCTCGGGTCGCCCGATGGCGTCCAGCGACGATAGCCGCGTCACCGCGAGTGCGCAGTTCGAACGACCCTCCTACATGTTCGAGCACGACGCGTTCTTCCTTCGAAAAGAGCGGCGGAAGGACACCGTTGACCACGACTCTCCCGACGGGCAGCCGCAGCTCCTGCAAGGCCCGCGCGAGTTCGATGGTCTCCGTCGTGGGCATCTCCTCGGGCAGTGTGACGAGAACCACCGCGCAGGTCGTCGGGTCTTGAAAGAGGGCCATGGCGCGCTCGGCGTCGCGGCGGAGAAGTCCGGGTGGGACGACCTCGAGGATGACCTTCGGCACGCGGAGCATGTCGAGTCCGTGGCCGGTCGCGGGCGCGTCGAGGAGCACGACGTCGTACTTGAACGACCCGTCCGGCAGGGTCTCGGTCGTATGCCACCACGCTTTGCCGAGCATCGACCACTCCTGCATTCCCGGAACGGCCCGGAGGAACGCGCGGACATAGCGGTTGTCGAACAGGGCTCGATAGAGCGCGCGGCTGTGAAACACGAGCGTGCCGTACTCCTCCAGCGCTTCGTCGGGCCGCATGTTCACTGCCCAGACGTTGTCTGCGACTTCAGCCACTCGGGGTCCGATCGGCGGCGAGCCGAGCATGGTGCTCAGTCGTTCCTTCGCGTTGCACATGGCGACGAGGACCCGTTTGCCCTTGGCGGAGAGCGCGAGAGCCTCGGCCGCGCACAAAGTCGTCTTGCCGACCCCGCCTTTTCCGGTCACGAGGACGAATCGCTTGTCGGCGAGCGTCGACATCGCGTGGGCAGAGTCACGCATAGCACGTAGCCGCATGGTAAGTCTGGCAGTGCTCGTTCCATGCCCCCCCCGAACCCGGCCTCGGCCGCCCCCGAAACCAGCCCCAGACGGGCGATTCGGCTCTTCGCGCTCGGAGGTCTGGGCGAAATCGGGATGAACTGCCTTGCTCTCGAGCAACGCGGGGAGGTGCTCCTCGTGGACTGCGGCGTCACCTTCGACGACCGGCGGCTCGGGATCGACGTCGTGCACGCGGACTTCACCGCGCTCGAGCCCTATCGGGTGGTCGGGCTCTTCGTGACGCACGGACACGAGGACCACATCGGCGCGATACCGTACTTCTTGCGGCGCTTCGACGTTCCGGTCTACGGGCCGCGCTACGCGCTGGGACTCGTGCGGGAGCGGGCCGCCGAGCACGAGATTCTGGACCATGTGGCCCTGCGGGAAGTCGCGCCGCGGCAGCGGGTGACGATCGGCTCCTTCGAGGTGGAGCCCATCCGCGTCACCCATTCGACAGCCGACGCCACGGGGCTTGCGATTCGAACGGACGCTGGCCAGGTGGTCCACACGGGCGACTTCAAATTCGACGAAACGCCGCCGGACGGCGAAACGTTCGACGTCGCTCGGTTCGAAGAGCTCGGCCGCGAAGGCGTCCGCCTTCTCATGAGCGACTCCACGAACATCGACGCTCGGGGCCAAACCGGGAGCGAGGAAGGAGTCGGGCGGACGCTGGACGAAATCGTCGGCGGCTCCAAGCAAGCCGTCGTCGTGGCCATGTTTGCGTCGAACGTGCACCGTCTCCGTATGCTCGGGGAGGTCGCTCGCCGGCACGGCCGCAAAATCGTGGCGCTCGGCCGAAGCGTCAGCACGCATGCCCGTGTCGCGAGGAGCGTAGCCCGCTCGACCGGCGAGCACGCGGGAGAGCCCTATCTGGAGTGGCCGAGCGACCTCGTTTGGCCCGCGGATCGCGCCCGCGAGCTGCCGAGGAGAGCGCTGCTCGGTGTCGCGACGGGCACCCAAGGGGAAGAGGCGGCTGCGCTCGCCCGCCTGGCCCGCGGCGAACATCAGGCCTTCGAGCTCGCCGCGGGGGACGTCGTCGTGATGTCGAGCCGCGTCATCCCCGGCAACGAGACAGCGGTCGTTCGGGTGATGGGCGACCTCCTGCGTCGGGGAGTCGAGCTTCGCACGGGCTGGTCCGATCGCGGCGTGCACGTCAGCGGTCATGCGCACCGCGACGAGCAGCGCAGGATGATCGAGCTCGTAAGGCCGCGGGCGTTCGTCCCTTTGCACGGCACCCTGCACCACCTTTTTCGCCACGCGGAGCTCGCCCGAGAGCTCGGAGTCGCCGAGGTCTGCGTGCTCGAAAACGGAGACGTGGGCGAACTCGACCCCGAAGGGCTCCGCAAGTCGGGTCACGTCCACGCCGGGCGAATCCACGTGTTCGCCAGGAGAGTCCTGCCTCACAACGTGCTCCACGAGCGCGCGGCGCTCGCTTCTCACGGCGCAGCTCACGTCGTCGTGCAGGTGGACGACCGCGGGAGGCTGGCGGGCGACGTCGCGCTCGCGACGCGCGGTGTTCTCGACGACGTAGTCGACGCGCACCTCCTGGCAGCGGCTCGGAACGAGGCGGCCGCGTCGGTCGAAGAGCTCGCCGATTGCGCTCTTGACGCAGTCCTCGACGAGCCGGCGGTCGCAGAGGCCGCGCGTCAGGCCGTTCGCCGCGCCCTCGGACGAGTCCTGGGGTTCAAGCCCGTCACGACGGCCACCGTCCTACGGGTGCGGCCGTGATCGCCGTCGTGCCGGCGACCGTCGGGCCGTATCTGACCGCGAAGCTGCGCGCGCTGGATGGACGCCTTGGGCTGGTCGTTCCGCGGGTGATCTCCACGACCCCCGACGAGGAAGCGGTTCACGATCTTCGCGTGGCGCTGCGCCGCACGCGAACGGTGCTCGAGGTGGGCCGCTCGGTCTTCGGCCCCTTTCACGCCGACGAAGTGCGTGGCGCGCTACGAGACCTGCAGCGTGCCACAGGGTCACTTCGTGACGAAGAGGTGTTGCTCGAGTTGATCGCGAGCCTGAAAATAAGCGATCCGGACGTGCAAGGATGGCTGGAAGTTCGCCGCCGTCGCGAACGCGCCATCCGCCGAGCGCTCGTGCGCTTGATCGAGGCCGGAGAGCTCGACCGGGGGCGTCGCTTATTGGAGGCCCTTCTCGCGTTCCGCGTCGAACCGGCGCGCGACAAGCGTCTCGACAAGTTCGCGAGGCGCGCCGTCGCCCGAGCGCGAAGGCGTATCGAGCGCCGGCGCGGGGCGCACCCCGACGATCCGATCGCTCTCCACGAGCTCCGAATCGCGTACAAACGGCTCCGCTACGTCGTCGAGATCTTCTCGGAAGCACTGCCGAGCCAACTCTCGGGTCTAGCCCAGCCGGCCTCGCGCTTGCAAAGCCTCCTCGGTTCCGTGCACGACGTCGACGTCGTCCTCGCGAGCGTAAAGCGCGCCCGGTCGCTGTCCCACGAATCGCGACGACAGCTCCTCGGGGCGCTCACGCGGCTACGCGAGGAGAAGACCGTCCGATACCAAGCGGAGGCGGGCCTTTTGGACCGCCTACCGAAAGCTCCGGTTCAGGCGTCGGGGACCGACTCACTCCGGAAGACTTCCACTCGCTGAATCACGACGTCCTCCATCGGCTTGTCGCGGGGCCCGGTCTTCACATGCGCAATCTTCCGGACGACGTCCAGCCCGGCGATCGTCTCTCCGAATACCGAATGTCGATTGTCGAGGTGTGGCGTCGGGGCTTCGGTGATGAAGAACTGGGACCCGTTGGTTCCTGGCCCTGCGTTCGCCATCGACAGAATGCCCGGGCCCGAATGGCGCAGCTCGGGGTGAAACTCGTCTTCGAACTGATACCCGGGCCCCCCTGTCCCCTGACCGAGCGGGTCGCCCCCCTGGATCATGAAGTTCGGAATGACCCGATGGAAAACGGTACCATCGTAGTAGGGAACGCCCTTCTGCGCTTGCCGGGTGCGCGGATGCACCCACTCTTGGGCGCCGGTCGCGAGGCCGACGAAGTTTTTGACGGTCTTGGGAGCGTTCTTCTCGTCCAGGCGTACGACGATGTTGCCCAGCGAGGTTACGAGGCGCGCGTAGAGCTGCCCGCTGCCAGCAGCTTGAATCGGGGGGAAGGTGGCGTTCGGCATGCAGCCTATCTAACAGAGATCGTGGCTCATGCCCCCGGGACCCGGGGCGCAAATTTTATCGCTCGCGATCGCTGTCCATTCGCTTGACCCCCCGGGCGCGCCGTAGATACTCCAGTCACCCGAGAGTTTCGCGTCCGGAGGCAAGAGTGATCACCTGTCCGAAGTGTTCCAAGGACAATCAAGACCACTATAAGTTCTGTCTCGGGTGCGGCGCAGAGCTGCCGCGCGGTGCAGCGCCGAAGCCGTTTTCGCCGCAAACGCCTCCGCACGGACTGAAGAACGACCAAGCTCCGGCGGGTGGTGGGCTCGCAGGCACGGTGGCCCTCTCGCCGGCACAGGCCGCGCCGCTGCCACGCCCCGCTCCCGCTGCGCCGG
>JBAULD010000777.1:0-4456 GCA_049578005.1 Polyangiaceae bacterium | reverse complement strand
GTGCTCGGCGGTGCAGCGCTGCCGTACGTACTGCCGCTGCTCGAGTCGCTTTCTCCGGACGCGCGCGGGCGTGTCGCGATGGCGCTCGCTCCGGTCGCGGCACGCATGGGCATCTACGACGTGAGTCGGCTCGAGCGTCCGGAAGAGGCGGTGCTCTTCTGGACGCGCTTTTGGGAAGACCGGGCGCTCGACTTCACGCGCGGTGCGGTGGACCGGGGGGTCGGGCGGCTCGTCGAGCACGGAAGCGAGTGGAGAGAGCACGACATGGTCGTCCTCGATACGTTCGCGCTGCCGGAGATCGCCAGTGCGATTTCGACGACTCGCGATCGAGTCACTCTGGAGCGACTGACGCGACTCGCGCAGCACGCCACGGGCCGCGGTCAGGTGGCGCTGGCCGACTCCACCGCCGGCGATCGCCGCCGAATCGTAGGCGACTGGAAGGAGTGGTGGTTCGTGCACGGGACCGACTTCGCGGCGCTCGACGGGGCCGAGCGCGCGGTGGCTTTCGTGACCGACACGCGATACGGAAAATGGCTAGACCGGGTACGCAGCGGAGAGCTCGGTGTGAGCATCATCGACGGAGAGCCAATCGCGGACAAACTCCTGGCGCGGGCTCCCGTCACGCTCCTCGTCTGTGCGCTCACGATGCTGGTGAGCTGGGCGCTTGCCGTGCCGTTGGGTGCGTTGGGCGCGTGGTATCAGGGCCGCCCATTCGACGTCGCCAGCTCCGCCGTCTTGTTCGTCCTCTATGCAACTCCGACGTTCGCCGTCGCCCAGCTCTTGCACCGCGCGGCGGCGGGCCAACCGGTCGAGGCCGCACGGTTGGCGCTGTCCATCGCGGCGCTGGCGGCAGGCTCGCTGGCGACCCTGTCGCGCTGGCAGCGAGCCGCGATGCTCGAAGTCGTCAGGCAAGATTTCGTCCGGACGGCGCACGCGAAGGGGCTCTCCGCACTCCGAGTAGCGGTCGTGCACGCCCTGCGCAACGCGCTCCTGCCGATGGTGACGCTCGCGGGAATGCACCTTCCCACGGTTCTCAGCGGGGCCTTCGTCGTCGAAGAGGTCTTCGGTCTGCCGGGAGTGGGTTTCGAGACGCTTCGAGCGATCGAGTCGTACGACACGGGGTGGCTCATGGCCGTGCTCGTGGCCGCGGCAGTCCTCATCACGCTCGGGCTCGTCGCAAGCGACGTTGTTTGCAGCACGCTCGACCCCCGCGTGCGCGACGTCTTGGCGGGCAGGCAAGGGGCACGCGCACCATGAGCGAAGACGATCGCACGGGGCTCGCCATCGACCTTTCGCGGCGTAAGCGGCGCGGGGGACGCGACTCCCGGCACCCGGCCGACCGGAACGTGCTGCGTCATTCCATCGTCGAAGCCCGACAAGTCGCCGCTCCCTACGTGACGATGGCTCGCATCGCGATGACGCGACTCGCGCGCGATCGGCTGGCTCGGACGGGGGCCCTCGTGCTGGCCACGCTCGCCTTCATCGGCGTCTTCGCAGACGTCCTCGCGAGCGATTTACCCGTCGCCTGCCGTTGGCGCGGCGTCGTCTACGTGCTGCCCAACGTCACGCGCCCGAGCGCTCTACGAGGCGACGACTGCGTTCAGATGCAACGGGACCGAGGTCCAGGCGACTGGCTGCTCGCGCCCTTGGTCCGCTATGGCCCGGCCCAAACGGGGCACGACCGAGAAGCCTTGCTCGCTCCTCTCGCGCAAGGCCATCCCCTCGGGACTGACGCGCTCGGGCGCGACGTGTTCGCTCGGGTCGCGCACGGGGCCCGGACGGCGCTCGGCGTCGGCCTCGCAGCGTCGATCCTCCTCGTCGCGATCGGCGTCGTCCTGGGCGCATTTGCAGGCTTTTTTGGAGGGATTGTCGACGCGCTGGTCTCGCGCGCCGTCGAGGCGCTCACCGCGATCCCAACCCTGCTTCTCGTCCTCGTTGTCGGGGCGCTGGTCTCCCACCCGACGACCACCACGCTAGAATTCACGATCGCACTGACCCGATGGCCGGAGCTCGCGCGGCTCGTTCGCGGAGAGGTCCTGATCGCGCTCGGAGCCGACTACGTGATGGCCGCGCGCGCTCTGGGGGTGCCGCCGCCCCGGGTGCTCTGGCGGCACGTGCTCCCGAATGCCATCGGTCCCGCCATCGTCGGAGCGACATTCGCCATCGCCTGGGTCGTGCTCGTCGAAGCCACGGTGGATTTCCTACGGGTGGGAACGCCCGATACGATGGCGTCCTGGGGTGAGACGATTGGCGAGGCTCGGGCGTACTCGCATGCTTGGTGGCTCGTCGCGTTCCCAGGCTCGGCGCTGCTCGCCACGCTGGTCGCCCTCTATCTCGTCGGCGAGGCAGCGCGCAACGCGATCGACCCACGCTTGCGCGGAGACGAGGGGACCAAGCGGGGATGACGAAGGCGCCTCGACCCCGACCGTCTTCTGGGCTACCCCTTGCGCCGCGATGAAAGCCTCCGTGCGCTGGCTGCGCGAGCTTTGCCCGGGCCTCCCCAACGACGCAAATGCGATTGCGGCGAGGTTCACGGCCGCCGGACTGGAGGTAGAGGCAATTCACGAATTCGGCTCCGGGGCGGACGCCTGTCTGGTTGCCGCAGTCGTCTCGATCCGCCCCCATCCGTCTCGGAGCGGCCTGCGTCTGGTGACCGTGGAAGCCGGCAGTTCGCGCCACGAGGTCGTGTGCGGTGCGCCCAACGTACCGGAGGCCGGCGGGCTCGTGGTGCTCGCGCCGCTTGGCGCTCATCTGCCTGCCAAGGGGATGACCATAGAGCGTCGTTCGATTGCAGGAGTGACGAGCGAGGGGATGCTCTGCAGCGAAGCGGAGCTCGGCCTCGGCGACGACGCAGGCGGCATTCTCGTGCTCCCTGCGGCGATCGCCGTTGCAGGTACGCAGCTCGGACAGGCGCTGCCCGAGGCACGTGACACCATTCTCGAGCTAGGTCTGACACCGAACCGCGCGGACGGGCTGGGCCACGTCGGGCTCGCGCGAGAAGCGGCGGCGCTCTTCGAAGTTCCCTTTGCGTTGTCTCCGTCGCCTCCGCCCAAGCGAGTGCGCGAGGGGGATCCGACCGCACGGGTCACAGTCTGTCTGGAGGACCCCGAGCGCAATCCTCACTATGGTGCAAGCATTTTGGAGGGAGCGACGATCGCCCCCTCGCCCCTCGGGATGCGTTGGCGATTGACGGCGCTCGGAGTGCGCCCGATCTCGAACGTCGTCGACGTGACCAACCTCGTGATGTTCGAGTTCGGCCATCCGATGCACGCGTTCGACCTCGACAAACTGCGCGGCGCTCGAGTCGTCGTTCGACTCGCGCGCGAGGGGGAGCGCATCGTGACGCTCGACGGGGTCGAGCGCGAACTCTCGCGGGACGATCTCGTCATCTGCGATGGCGACGGGCCCGTCGCTATCGCAGGTGTGATGGGCGGCGGCAGCAGCGAAATCTCTTCTTCGACGTCGCGTGTACTGTTCGAATGCGCGTATTTCGATGCGCGCGGCGTGCGTCGATCGGCCCGCCGTCACGGTCTGCACACCGAGTCGAGCCACCGTTTCGAGCGCGGCATCGATTGGGGCGACACCCGCGCCGCACTGTCGCGCGCGACGGCGCTCGCGGCGGACCTGGCTAAAGCCACCGCCTTCGGCCGCCCCCAGATCGTCGAAGCGCGCACCCTGACGCGAACGACCGTTACCCTTCGCCAGGAACGCCTCCGCGCACTCCTCGGCGACGACGTGGAGCCTCGCGACGCGCACGCCGTCCTCGACCGGCTCGGTTTCGTGTGCCGTACGACGCAGTCCGGCGTGGAGTCGTGGGAGGTCCCCAGCCATCGCGCGGACGTCTCGCGCGAAGTAGACCTCATCGAGGAGGTCGCTCGGGTCAGGGGTTTCGACAAGATCCCAGCGGAGCTCCCCGCGATTCGGCCGTCGGGCGACGCGGGGCCTCGCGAGGCGATGTTGCGGCGCGCGCGCCAAGCCGCGGTCGGTATGGGCCTCAGCGAAGCGATTACGTACGGATTCGTCGCCCCGGCAGACCTGAAGTCCGTCGGCGCACCGGCCGCGACGGTGGCACTCAGAAACCCTCTTCGCGACGACCAATCGGTGATGCGGACGAGCCTCCTTCCCGGCCTCCTCCACGTCTTGTCGCGAGCGCGTCGCCACGGCGAACGCGACGCACGCCTCTTTTCGGTCGGCACAATCTTTTTGGCGTCCGCGCGAAGCGACCCTCAGGAGCGCATGGCATTCGCCGCAGCGCTGACCGGGGAGCGAACTTCTTGGCTCGGCAAGGGCCAGACGATCGACGTGTGGGACGCGAAAGGAATCGCCGAGGGATTGGCCGCGAGGCTGCTTCGGCGCGCCGCGTCGGTCGCGCGTCCGGAGCCGGGCGAGATGCCGCCGCACCTTCACCCGCGCGGCGCAGCCTGGGTCGTGATCGAGGGGGCGCGCGTCGGCGCCT
>JBAULD010000776.1:0-4425 GCA_049578005.1 Polyangiaceae bacterium | reverse complement strand
CGGCGCAGACGCACGGCGACATGGACGTGGACGTGGACGTGGACGTGGACGTGGACGTGGACGTGGACGTGGACGTGGACGTGGACGTGGACGTGGACGTGGACGTGGACGTGGACGTGGACGTGGTCAAGGGAGGGGCCATGGCACGGCCCTAGCGCCGCGGCAACATCGCGCTATTTTAGGCGGCAGGGGCGCATTCTCTCTGCCATGCACGCCGCCGCGTCGCCCAGAATCGCCTTTGCCATGGTGGGCCTTCCCGCGCGTGGCAAGACATTCATCGCGCGAAAGATCGCCCGCTACCTTTCGTGGCTCGGACACAATACGAAGGTCTACAACGTAGGTTCGTACCGCCGGTCGCGCCTCGGGAGCCACCAGCACCACTCTTTCTTCGACCCGCGCAACGAAACCGCCAACGTCGCTCGACGGGAAGTGGCCCTTGCCGCGCTCGACGACATGCTCGATTTCTTGCGCACGGGGGGCGACATCGCGATCTACGACGCGACGAACAACACGCGCGAGCGTCGCGACCTCGTCCGCGAGCGTTGCGCGGCCGAGGGGCTGGAACTCGTCTTCATCGAATCGATCTGCAACGACCCCGGGCTCGTCGAGGGCAACATTCGGGCGACCAAGGCGCGATCTCCCGACTACCGCGGCGTCCCGGAAGAGGAGGCTGTGCGCGATTTTCGCATGCGCATTCGTCACTACGAGAGCGGCTATCAGGAGGTCGGGGAAGACGAGGGCGCCTTCATCAAGATCGTCGACGTCGGGCGCAAGGTGGTGCTCCACCGAATCGAGGGGTACCTGCTCGCACGGGTCGTCCATTTCTTGCTCAACCTGCACGTTCAGCCGCGCAGCGTGTGGCTGACGAGGCACGGCGAGAGCGAGTTCAACGTCCTCGGGCGAATCGGAGGCGACTCTCCGCTCAGCGACGATGGGCGCGCTTACGCGCGTACGCTCGCCCGCGTCGTGCGCGACCGGATCGGTCCAGACGTCGTCGTGTGGACCAGCACGATGCGCCGGACGATCGAAACCGCGGAGATTGTCGGTCTCCCCTATCGCACGTGGCGTCCCCTCGACGAGATCGACGCAGGCGTGTGCGACGGCATGACCTACGCGGAGATTGCGATGTCGATGCCGGGGGAGCACGCCGCGCGTCTCGTCGACAAGTTTCACTATCGCTATCCCCGCGGCGAGTCGTACCAGGAAGTCATCCAGCGCCTCGAGCCGGTCATCTTCGAACTCGAGCGGGAGCGCGCGCCAGTCCTCGTCATCGGACATCAAGCCGTCTTGCGAGCTCTCTATGCCTACATGATGGACCGGCCGCCGGGGGAATGCCCCTTCGTGCCCATCCCCTTGCACACGATCCTCGAGCTCGAGCCGACTCCCTACGGCTCGGAAGAACGGCGAATTTCTCTTCCGCCGCCGCCGCTCGACCCGGAAGGGTTCCGACAATCGGCGTGACTCGAGCCCAGGCTCGCGGCACAGCCGAGCCCCGGTGGAGGGGCGACCACGGCGTGCGACGATCCCATCGCGCGCTTGACGGGTGCCCGCGCCGTGAGCGCCCGGTCCGTCCTCGCGGCTCGCGCGAAAAGCGTCGTGGGCGCTCCAGCCGAGGCCAGCGCGGCAGCGAACCCGACGATCGCGGCGATCGCGCCGACCAAGCCCAGGCCGTAACGCCCACTCTGCCTGCCGTTCGTCGTTCGTGCCGTCGGAAGTTGAAGCAGGTCCGACGGGTCGCTCGCCGGACGTCCGGCCGGTGCGCGGGCCATAGTCGCCGTGGCGATCTCGAATGCTTGCTGGGACGGGCGAAGAGGGAGGGAGAGCGGACCGATGCGCCGGTCGGCCGACGCGAACCGGACGAGGGCGGCGCCGAACGCCTCGGTGCCGGGGAATCGATTCTCGCGGTCCTTGGCAAGCGCCGCTGCGATGACCCGTTCGAGTGCCTCCGGGACCTCGGGCCGCACGGCGCGCAGGCTTGGCGTGGCGTCGGCGACGATAGCCGCCACGGCCGCCGTCGTTGTCCCCGAAAACGGGGGCGCTCCGGCGATGAGCTCGTAGAGAATGATCCCGAGTGACCAGACGTCGGCCCGACGGTCGACGTCTCTCGACGAGCGAACTTGCTCCGGCGACATGTAGAGCGGCGTGCCGACCGACACCGCGGCCGAAGTCACCGACGGATCGACGTCGGGTGCGCTCTTGGATATGCCGAAGTCCAAGATTTTGACGATCCGCGAGCCGCCCTCTTCCGCGAGAAACAAATTCGACGGTTTCAGGTCGCGGTGGACGATTCCCGCTTCGTGCGCCTCGGCCAGCGCCCCGCACGCCTGCAGGATCAAGTCGATCGCTTCGGGGATGGGGAGCGGCCCCCGCTGGCGCAGCTCGGCTTGGAGATCGCGTCCGCGCAGAAGCTCCAGGACCATGTAGGGCCGGCCCTGTGTGTCGGTGTCGACGTCCATCACGGAGACGACGTGGCGACTTCGCACCCGTCCGCTCGCGCGTGCTTCGCGTTCGAAACGCTCCACCGCGTGGGGGGTGCGCATCACTTCGGGCCGAAGAAACTTGATCGCTACGCTCTGCCTGAGCCGCAGGTGCAACGCTTCGAAAACGACGCCCATCCCGCCCTCCCCCAAGCGTCGTACGATGCGGTACTTACCGCCGACGACGTCACCCGGTCGCGGCATCGGTACGAGGCCGGTTCGGTCGTGGGGGGGTGAGGTCGACTCGGCCATGCGCTCGAACGCATGGTGAGGCGATGCATAGAGCGTGCAGCATCCCAGCCGCGTCCTCGCACGCGGACAAGTATCGGCCGCGTCGGGTCGGTCACCGAGGGCGCCACGTCGCGAGCTCGTTCCCGAGCCACGCTTTCATCCCGAGGAGCGTCGCCGCGCAGACTTCGAGAGCCCAGGCCGGTGCTGTGGCCGAGTGCGCGGAGCTGTCGAGCCTCAGGAGAGCGACCAAGCCGTAAAGCCCCACTACCGTGGCGATAGAAATCCCTTCGAGCCCGCGGATCCCCCGTTCAGCTTGCCCGGCGAAGGCCCAATCGACGCAAGCCCAGGTGGCGCACCAGGTGCCCAGCGCGACTCCCGTCGCGATCGCCCAGAACGCCATCCACGTCAGGACGCCGTCGCGCCCCGCGGCCAGTGCGTCCAAGGCCGTCCCGGCGCCGAGAAGTCCCGGCGCAGCCGTGCTGAGGACCAGAACCATCGCTTCGCCCGGCTGCCCGGCGTGCTCCTGCATGACGGGGTGACATTCGCAATGCTCGTGCCCCCTTGCGGACCGGCGCTTCGCCGGCGGGACCGCAGGCGGCTCGTCACGGACATGGCCGAGGCGGCGGCGCCGCGTATGCTGGCGTCAGGCCGCAACCAGCTTCGACCTTCGCGCGGTACAGCGAGAGCATGGTGAATGCAAGTTCGCGCATGGCCTCGGCGTCCATGGCGCGATCCACGCGCGGAAATAGCAGTTCCTCCTCCTCTTCGGCGTGAAGCTCGACCACCTCGCGCAGCTCACCGATGGCGCGGACGAAGTCTTCTCCGTCGACGCCCGCTTCGAGCGCGCGCTCGAGAGACTTGCGGACTTGGGCGTGACGCGACCTCCCACAACGAGCGCAGGCCTCTTCGTGGAGCGCGTCGCACGCCGCGGGATAGAAGACCTGATCTTCGACCGCGATGTGAGCGACCAGGTCTCCGGCGAGCTGGGGAAGGAGGGAGTGACGAACGCTGGCGCTGCCGCGCTCGACCGCCTCACAGAGCTGCTGGAGGTTCCGGTGCTGGCGTTCGAGGAGAGTCGTGGCTTTCATGGCGACCCGAGAACCGATGCAGCATTCCGCGTGCCCGCTTCGTTCGCCGGGTCGAGAAATGCCGGAGGCGGACGCGTGTGGCAGGCCGCGGGGCCGCCACCGAGTTTCAGCGACTGCTGGCCCCCGCATCGAGCTCGAATACGGATGCGTCGATGGTCGCGCCCGCGTCCTCGACGATGGATGCGTCGATCACGTCGCTAGGGTGTAGCGCCACAATCCTTGCGTTCGTCGGATCGGTAGGAGACGGCGGGGTAGCGGGCGGCTGCTGCGACGGCTGGCACGTCGTGAGCGAGAGCCCGACCGTCGCGGCGAATGCAAGAAGACGCAGGTCTACGCCCATGCTGGAGTCGCCCATCGTGCGCCTTCCTGCACGCGTCGAGCCGAAAGTGGAAGCTGATCGGGAGACGCGAAGCTCGCGGAACGGCACGCTCGCTGCAGCGGTCCCTACGGGAAAGGAAGGGACGAAAATGCTCTACTGGGCTGCCATCTTCTTTGTCGTTGCGATCATCGCGGGCGTCTTCGGATTCGCGGGTATCGCCGCCAGCGCTGCGGGCGTGGCGAAGATCCTATTTGTCGTATTTCTGGTGCTCGCCGGGATCTCTCTGCTGCTCGGCCGCCGCGTCGTGACC
>JBAULD010000775.1:0-4695 GCA_049578005.1 Polyangiaceae bacterium | reverse complement strand
GCAGGCTTCTACCCGCGCGTAGACGAAGCGTGGATGTGTCAGGTGGCAACGAGCGCGGTGCACCTCGACGCAATGCGAAGACACGCCCTTTCTTCGCTGATCACGGTTCCTCTAAGCTCGCGGGGTGAGCTCGCCGGCGCGCTCACGCTTTGCTACGGAAAAACGAAGCGGCATCACGCCCGCGAAGACGTCGCCCTGGCCGAGGAACTTGCCTTTCGGGCAACGATCGCCATCGAACAGAGCCGCCTCTATCGACATGCGCAAGACGCCGCGCGCCGGGCCGAGGATGCAAACCGCGTCAAAGACGAGTTCTTGGCCACCGTGAGCCATGAGCTGCGGACGCCGCTCAACGCCATCAGCGGCTGGTCGTCGCTGCTCGTCCAGAGAATCGGCGAGCCGGCGGCCGCGAAAAAGGCCGTAGAGGTCATTCGCCGAAACGTCCAGGCTCAAACGCAAATCGTCGAAGATATCTTGGACATGTCGCGAATCATGACCGGCAAACTGACGCTCGATTCCGAGCCGGTCGACGTCCTCTCGGTCGTGCGCGACGCGCTTGACGTGGTCAGGCCATCCGCCGACGCGAAGGGCGTCGCCATGACGTTCGTGGAGCCGCCTTCGGAGCCTTGCTTGCTTGTCGGCGATGCCCGCCGTCTCCAGCAAGTAGCGTGGAATCTTCTCTCCAATGCCGTGAAGTTCACGGATGGCGGAGGATCGGTCCAGGTGCGAGTACGGCAGGAGGGGCCTCAAATCGTCCTAACGGTCGACGACACAGGCCGGGGCATCGATCCCAGGTTTCTGCCTCATGTGTTCGAGCGCTTCAAGCAGGGCGATAGCTCCACAACGCGTGAGTTCGGCGGCCTCGGGCTCGGACTCGCGATTGTTCGACACATCGTCGAGCTGCACGGCGGGCGAGCGCTGGCGCACAGTCAGGGCGCGGGCAAAGGGTCCACGTTTCAGGTCGTCCTTCCAGTACGCGCCGTATTGCCCGCGGCGCTCCAAACGAGGACAGGCGGCTCGCGCGCCTCGCAGCCGCCAACGGCGCGGGCAAGTTTGGCTTCTCTCCGAGTGCTGGTCGTCGACGACGAGCCTGAGGCACGCGAACTTATCGAAGAAGTTCTCGTGACTGTCGAGGCGGTCGTCGAGACCGCTTCCTGCGTGCGCAACGCAATCAGCGCAATGCGTCACTTCCGACCCGATGTGGTCGTGACCGACATCGGGATGCCCGGCGAAGATGGGTACAGCCTTCTTCGTGCGGTCCGAGCGCGGCCGAGAGAGGACGGAGGGGACGTCCCCGTGCTCGCGCTGACGGCGTTCGCACACACCGAGGATCGGCTGCGAATTCGGGCCGCCGGCTTCGACGATCATCTGTCGAAACCAGTCGAGCCGGGCCGGCTCATCGCACTGATCTCAAAATTGGCGCGTGCCCACTAGGCGCCAGAGGAAGGCCCGCTACGAACAGGAATGGGGGCCACCGATGGCGCGCAACAGCGCATCGCGGATCTCGTTGCGGCGTGCATCGAGCGAAACTTTGGCTCCGTCGATTTCGCTGACGTAAAAGACGTCGGCGACGCGCGTGCCCTCCGTGTTGATCTTCGACAGCTTTATCGAGAGGGCGAGATCGTGCAGCGTTTGAGCCAACGTGTAGAGTAATCCTGGGCGGTCCTTCGCATACACTTCGACGATCGTGTGGCGCGGCGACGAGCGGTTGTCGAAGAGAATCTCGGTCGGCACCGCCGGGCTGGGACGCTCGCGCCACGGCGATCCCGAGCCGATCCGCGTGCGCAAGAGTTCGGCGGGAGTGATCCGGCTCGTGCAGACGTCTTCCAAGTCGCGCGTAAGTCGCGGCAGATACGCCTCCACGCCGTCGGTGCTTCCGTTTTGGTCGCGCACCCAGAAGAGGTCGAGGGCCTCGCGCTCCGCACCGACCGGGTGCGAGTAAACTTCGGCCGTGAGGACCTCGAGACGGTTTGCCGTGATCGCCGCGGCGATGGCCGCAAGAAGGCCTGGCCGGTCGTCGCCCACGATGCACAGCTCCGCGGCCTCGGGGTGTCGCGAGGGAACGCGCGCTACGTGGACCGGCCGTCCCCCCCGGGCCGCGATCGCGCGGGCGTGCTGAACGATCGACTCCGGCCGATTGGCGAGCAGATACCTCTCCGGCAAGAAATCGATCAGGGCATCGAGCGCATCCGGTGGTCCGGTCCATATCGCTCGGACGGCCTCGCAAACCCGCGCCACCCGGTCCGTGTCGGCACGCGGCCTGTGCCCAGACAGAAACACTTCGGAAGCGAAATACAGCTCGTCGAGCATTCGCTTCTTCCACGACGTCATCGCGGTCGGCGAGGTCGTGCTCACATCGGCGACAGTAAGGAGGTAAAGGTCGCGCAAGCCCTCGCGCCCGCGCACGCTCCGGCAGAACTCCTCGATCGTCGCCGGGTCGTCGAGGTCGCGCTGGGTCGCCACCTGGTACATGAGAAGATGGTTTTCGACGAGCTGCTTGGCCTCGTCCACGTCCTCCGCCGATAGCCCCAAGCGCGGCAGAATGCGCTGGCACAATTCGGCACCGACTTTTGAATGATTCGTTCGAAGTCCGCTCGCGTCGGGCCAGCCTTTGCCGACGTCGTGGAGCAACGTGGCAAGAAAGAGTGGCACCGGACGAGCGATCTCGGCTGCCAGCCGAGAGGCGAGCGGATATTCGGCGGCGAGCGCGCCACGAGCCAGCCCGAGCAGTCGTTCCAGCGCCGCGACCGAGTGAACGTCGACCGTGAACACATGGTACGTGTCGTGGTGAACCCGCCCGGTCACCGGCAAGAACTCCGGCACCATGGCCAACAGCAAACCGACGTCGTGAAGCTCCCGGATGATCGACCCTTGCTGCGTGCGCTCGGGCACCGTGCATAGGAGCTCGACGAACAGCTCGGCCGCCTTCGGATCGGAACGGAGCCTTTCGCACCACGACGGATCGTCGGCCGCTCGCCCGATTGCGTCGCGCGCGTATGCGAGGAGCGGCGCGCGGTGTCGCGCACACGCGGCAAAAGCGCGGAGCGCGAGCGCGGGGTCCCGCTGGAGTTCGATGCCGCCCGCGATGGTCACTTGGCCGTCGAACAGGTGGACGCCCGGACCTGCATCGATACGCGGCGTCAGCCGGCCGGGCCGCCTCCGCGGCCGGAGGCGTTCGACCAGGCTCGCTCGCGCGCGCGTCACGCACCGCGCGTGCAGATAGAAGGCTTGCATCAATCTCTCGGCCGCCTGGGCTCGGTCGTCCGGTCGAAGGCCGTCCCGGGAGGAGACGGCGCGGTCCGGAGGGGCCATCGAACGATGTCGTTCGACGTAGCCCATCGCGACCGCGAGCTCCTCCTGCTCCTCGAAGCCGAGTCGATCCGCCTTGCGTCCGGCGCGCGCGTGGAGCCGGTTGCGCAGGCGCCAGAGGAACTCCTCGGCTTCGCGGATCTCCCGGGCCTCCCTGGCTACGAGCACACCGAGCCGAACCAACTCGTCCCACGCGTTCGGGCCCGCCGAGCTCGTATCGCCGCCGACGCGATAACGCGCGCGGGCGGCCCACCGAGCCCCGTCGAGGTCTCGCAGACCGCCGGCGCCGTTCTTTACCTCCGGCTCGAGCAGGTGGACCGATCCGCCGAAGCGCTGGCGCCGCGCGACGGCCTCCGCGTCGAGGCGATCCAAGAATGCTCCGAGCGTCTCCGGTCCGAATAGGCTCTCGTTCGAGCGTGCGACGAGGTCGAGAAGGAGCGCTTCGTCCCCCGCGAGAAGTCGCAGATCAAGGAGCGCCGTGGCGGTTGCCAGATCTTTCTCGGCGAGCGCGATGGCGTCGCCCGTGGCCAGCACCTGATGGCCCACCGCCAGATTGGCGTCCCACAGGGGGTAAAGAAGGGCCTCGGCGATGGTCGCCGCTTCCTTGGCGCTCACCAGTCGTTCGTCGATGAGCAATACGACGTCGGCGTCGCTTCGCAGCGCGACGGCGCCTCTACCGAAGCTGCCCGCAGCGGCGAGCGTCACCCCTCTCGGCAACCCCGCCCGACGGGCTGCGCCTTCGAACAGGAGCTTGAAGCATCCATCCAAGAAACGAGCGTTCGCGCGGCCGAGCTCCATCCCGTCCACGCCCGCTGCCAACCGCGCCAGGAGGCCGGCGCGATGGCGCTCGAGCGATCTCCGGAGGACCGCGGCATCGAGCGACGTCGGCGGAATGCTCTGGAGCGGGCTCGTTGTCGTGGAGGGGAACGCGTGGGCCATGGCCGTCCGAAGACTGTTTCGGCGAATGTCCCGATCAAGGGTAGTCGGCGATTACCCACGCGCAAAGCATCTTTGCAGGAAATACTCCCGCAACATTCGCGAAACATCGGCTTTCCGCGCGAGTCGCTCACTCGAACTCTTGTTCCTGGGTCAGAGCGCGTTCGAGCTCCGCGAGTCCCGCGCTGACGTCGAGTTCAACGCCGAAATGCCTGAAGCTCATTCCGGTCGCGTAAAGAACTTTGAAAAGATTGTGCGACCGGCACTGCTCGCCCATCTGACCGATACGGACGACGTTCAGCCCGAAGGACCCGGAGATTTCGACGCGGAACTTGCGCGACATGTACGAGAGCACGGCGCTGGCGTCCACGCCCTCCGGGACCCGGATCGCGAGCACCGAATTCAGGCGGTTCTCGCGAGGAATAAGCAAGCGGAGGCCCATTGCTTCGAGAC
>JBAULD010000774.1:0-10220 GCA_049578005.1 Polyangiaceae bacterium | reverse complement strand
CGACATCCCGTCGCGACCGACGCGGAACGGTCGCGGCGGCGGGCAAGCCGTCGTCGCACGAAGCGCTTCGAAGCCGGCGGCGACGAAGACCGTGACGTCGTCGAACCCGCCCGCCAGCGCGACGTCGCAAGCACCGTGCTCGAGCCAGCGGCACGCGAGGCCGATCGCGAGCGCCGACGACGCGCACGCCCCGAGAACCAGCACGCTCGGATCGAGCGGGATACCCAAGCGGCGCGACGCACGCGCCATCGGCCCGAAGTAGGTCGGCGACTCGACGTCGGCGGCTCTCGCGCCTCGCGCAAGGGCCTCGAATGCACGCTCCGCGCAGCGCATTCCCCCGCAGGAAGTGCCCAGCACGATGCCCACGCGCTCGTGGCGCCACCCTGGACGGACGCGATCGAGCTCCGAAGCGCAACCGGCCAGCGCGCGATCGAGAAGTGCCTCGGCCCGAAGGTCGCCTTCCGGGCCCGAAGAAACGGGCTCGCACCATCGCGAGACGAACGGGCGACCCAGCCCCGCCTGCGCAAGCTCCTCGTCATTCCCAATGACCACACGCGCACGGTCGCCAATCTGACCGGCGCAAACCGCGGATGCGCCCTCACCGAGCGCTGAAACGGCTCCGAACCCGATGATTTCGACCCGACTCAAAGAAGGCCTCTCATGACCCTTCGGCGTCGGGATCGCGAAAGGCTCCTTCTTCGGGGGATCCCGCGGAGATCGACTCGATCGTCAGGTCGACGGCAAGCCCGCTCCTCTGGTCTTCGTAGCGAACCCAATCTCCGGGCGAAACATCTCGAGACGCGCGGCATTCGTCGAGGCGTTCGGTGCGGCCACGGGCGCGGCGCGTCGTCGTCGTGCGCTCTCCGCGCGCACAGGTCCCGAGCCGCACTTCGAGCACCGCGTCTGCGTCTCGCAGCAAGAAGAGCACACCGCCCGGCGCGAACGAGCCTCCGAACAGCTGGCCCGCGAGGGGCCGGAAAAAGAGCCAGCGCAAGAAGCCGACCGGCAGGTCGTTCGGCTCTTCGACGTCTTCTTTCGCGTGCTCGGTCGTCGCGCCCCGACGCAAGACGCCCGCCGGCGGAACCGCGATCCGCCACCGATTTGGCGTCACCCAGGCGTCGAGAATCGTGGCGCCGGCGGCGCCGACGAGGATCATGCGGAGCGCGCGCCCCGGCGCCACGGCAATCGCTCCCCTTCCGTCGACCGAGCGCCCGCTGCGCGGGTCGCGCATCGTCACGTCGATGCCCGCGGCCCACGGATGAGCGGGAAGGGCCTCCTGCCGATGCTCCAGTGCCAGGCGGAGCGCACGCCACGTGGCAGGATCCGGGTTTTGCCAAGCGGGCGGAGCGCATGACGACGACGACAGGAATGGAAGGAATATGCAAACCGCCATGGTCCCCGACCTCCGGGCGACGGTGGTTCGTGCGTTCATCGCGTGAGCACGATCGCAAACCCCCGGCCGCGCGCGAAGCCGAGCACGAGCGCCTCGTCGATCTGCATGGTCGCGATGCGGCCCGCAGCGACCGCTATCGCCACGGCTCCGAGGGCGTCGCTTTCGCCCAAGAGCGGGGCACAAATCACCCGTGCGCATGCGTTCCATCCGGTCCGCGCGAGCGCCTCGTCGGCCCCGCCGTTCGCGCGCGAAAGGATCACCTCCGCCCGGGCCCCGCTTGGCGCCTGGACGGACTCGAGCGCCGAGCGGCCGTCGCCGCGCCACTCGACGAGCTGGCGGATGCGCGCCAGCGGCCGCGCCCCCCTTGCCGCGGCTTCGGCCGCGGATTCGAGGACGACCGCCACCGCCAGATCGGCCCTTTTTGCGTGGGCCTGCGACGGCGTGTGCGCAAACAGCGACGAAAGAACGCGTTCGACGATGTCGCTCTCGGGCTCGACGGCCCCGGCGACGACGCGCGACGTTTCTCCCGCAGCGACGAGCTGTGAGGCCTGCACGAATGCGCTCTCGCCGCTCGCCGCCAAGTCGGCGAGCGCGAACGCGGGTCCGCGCAGTCCGACGTAGATCGAGACGTGGCCGACGGGGGAGCTCGGGACGAGGTTGGGAAACTCGGCCGGGCTTGCGGCGCGCGGGCCCCTGTCGAAAACGCGGTGCATGAATTCCGCAGACCCGTCGACGTTGCCGTAGGCGCTGCCAAGCACGATCCCTGTCCCGTCCGCAGGGGCATTCGCGTCGGCCAGCGCGCGCTCGACCGCGACGGCGCCCAGGCGAGCGGCTCGGTCCAGCCTGCGAGCGCGGGATACGTCGAGATGAACGTCGGGATCCACCGCAGTCTCGGGCGCGAAGCGTCGCTCCGGCAGGGTCGCGCACTGCTCGCCGCCGACCAGGCCGCAGACTCCGAACACCGAGGCTCCCGTGATTACGGCTAGACTCTCGGGCGACGCCGCAGGACGGTGCGCTGCGCGGGGCGGCTTTTGCTCTCCTCTCGTGAACCCGGGCTCGGCGAAAACGAGCACAGTATCCATCCCTCCGAAGCCGAACGCGTTCGAGAGAGCGGCGCGCACGCGCGGTACTTCGCGCCCGTGGTGAGGAACGTGCACGAGCGCCAGCGCAGGGTCCGGTTCGTCCAAGCCCGCCGTCGGTACGAGGGTACGTCGGGCCACCACGAGCGAGGTGATGGCCGCTTCGATCGCCCCTGCCCCGCCGAGCGCGTGGCCAATCTGGCCCTTGCTGCTCGAGACCGGGATTCGCTCGATTTCGCCGCCCAGCGCCCGCCTGAGTGCGAAGGACTCCATCGCGTCGTTGACCGCGGTCCCGGTGCCGTGGGCGTTTACGTAATCGATGTCGCGTGGCGAGAGTCCAGCGCGTGCGAGAGCCTGCTCGATGAGGGCGACGACCATCGCGCCTTCGGGCGCGGGGTTGGTGATGTGGTGTGCTTCGGCCCCCAACGCCCAACCGGCCAGCTCTGCAATCGGGGGCGGAGCCTCCCGGCGGGCTCGCGCGCGGTCCTCGCGTTCGAGGACGAGAAACGCGGCGCCCTCACCCAAGCTCGTTCCACGCCGCCGCCGGTCGAACGGCCGACACGGCTCGGGATCGAGCGCGCCCAGCGCGTTGAAGCCGCTGAGGGTCAGCCGGCACAACCCGTCGCTCCCGCCGGCGACCACGATGTCCACTTCATCCGCGAGCAGCCAGGACGCCGCGACGACGAGCGCGTTGGCCCCGCTCGAGCATGCGCTGGCGATGGATCGCACGCGTACGAAGGGGCCGAGCCGGCGCTCGAGGCAATCGCCCGTCGCGGTCAGCGGGTGGGACAGCATCTGCACGAGTGTTTCGCGGCACTCCGGCTCTGCGTGGAGCCTGGCCAGAAGTTGCTCGTTCTCGAACATTCCGCCCGTCGTCCCCCCAACGACCAGCCCGACGCGAGCCGAATGCGGGTCGACCGAGGCGCCGGCCATGGCCTCGGCGGCGGCCGCCCAGGCCATCGCGCTCGTTCTCGACCACGGAGCAGCGGCCTCGCCGTCGGGAACGGAGACGCCATCGACTTCGCCGGCGACGCTCGCGCGCTGACCTCCGGCTGCGAACAGCCGGATAGCGCGAATGGCGCGATCGCCGCGCACGAGTCGGGACCACGTCGCCTCGACGCCGGCTCCGAGGGGCGTGACGAGGCCGAGGCCGGTCACCCAGAGCCGCGGGGTCACGCGCCGCGCGCCTTCTCGATGTGATCGGCCATCGTGCGAACGCTGCGGAAGACGGCTCGGGCTTCTTCGCCCTCGGGGATCCGGACCCCGAGCTTTTCCTCGATCACCATCGCGAGCTGAAGGGCGTCGAGCGAATCGAGACCGAGCCCTGCGCCGAATAGCGGTGCGTCGTCGCCGATTGACTCCGGACTTCGCCCTCTGAGGTTGAGCTCCGTAACGATGAGTCGCTTGAGCTCTGCACGGAGCTGGGCGTTGGTCATCGGATAGTAGCGGCTATTAGCACACCGGTCGAAAGCCTGGGGTTCGAGCTGGAACGTTCTATACCCGCACGAGCTCCCAGGGCTCGATGGAGTCCTCGTGGCTTCGCTCGGGCTGCCTCGGCGGCGGCAGCGGCGCCGAGCCCCCCTTGAGCTGCAGCTGCAACTCGATGCGCTCTTCGAGCTTGCGCCCGGCTCGTCCGATGTCCGTACCGACGATCCCCTCCGCGAGCCACGCAGCGGCCACCCACGACACAACGGCGACGCCGAGGCGCCTCCACCTTGGACCGGGTTTGCGCGCCATCGACCTTAAGTCTAAGACCGGGCGGTCGGGGCGCCAGCGTGGCGGAGTGCCACGCGGCAGTTTCCTCGGCAGGGAGCCCGTGAGATGGGGACGCTGGTCGACTACTCCACGGACAAAGGGGTCGCCGTCCTCACGCTCACCGACCCCCCGGTGAACGCTTGCTCGTACGAAATGTTCAAGGAGCTCGACGCAAACGTCCTGGAAGCCCGGTTCGACGACGATGTGCACGTCGTCGTCCTGACCGGCCACGGCGACAAGTATTTCTCCGCCGGCTCCAACGTGAACATGCTCAAAGAAGCGGACGAAAGCTTCAAATATTACTTTGCCTTGCACGCCAGTGAAACACTCTTGCGGTTCGAAAATACCCCCAAGCTCTTCATCGCGGCCATCAACGGCCACGCGGTCGGAGGCGGATTCGAAATCGCGCTCGCCTGCGATATCCGAATCGCACGGTCGGGGACGTTCCAAATCGGCCTGCCGGAAGTGACCCTCGGAATTCTGCCGGGCGCGGGAGGCACGCAGCGCCTGACACGACTCCTCGGCAAGGGCCACGCGATGGAGCTCGTCGTCGAAGGACTCACGCTAGTTCCGGAGCAGGCGCGTTCCGCTGGGCTCGTGCACAAGGTGTGGGAAGCAGACACCAATGACGTTTTCATGCGCAATGTGATCGCTTACGCGCACGAGTTTTGTCCGCCGACGCGAGCGGCCTTGGCCATCGGCAACATCAAGCGAGCGATCCAGAGCGGCGCCGAAATGTCGCTCGAAAGCGGTTTGGCGCTCGAGCGCGAGCTCGCGGGGAAGCTATTTCGCTCCCAAGACGCGAAGGAGGGGCTCATCGCCTTCGTTCAAAAGAGGAAGGCGATTTTCCGCGCACAGTAGCCCCAATCCAGCGACACGCGGCGGTGCAGTTCACACCCTCTCGAACAATCGCCCGTAATGCTCGGCCATGGCTTCGCCGCCGAGCTGCGAAAAGAACGTGGAATACGCCATCCATATCGCAAGGCCGTTGAGATCCCGGAACATCGGCGGCAGATACCTCGGGGGCTTGACGACGCCGTCGGCGACGCGACGCGCCAGAATGGGCACGTCTTCGTGGGCGACCTTGCCGACGAAGAGAAACGGCACCAAATCGACGCGGTCGTGCTGAATGGCACTTCGCACGAACGCATAGTTGAGGACTACTCCCTTGCAGTAACAAGCGTCCTTCGTGAACGGAGCACCTCCGTCGAGCACGCCCCCACGGAAGATCCTTCGGGTGTTGTGGAAGCACTCGTCCTCGTCGTAACCCTCGGTCCGGAACCACTCGAAGACGTCGAGAAACGACGCCCCGTCCTCCGCTTTGTCCACGGCGAGCACGCGGTCGTTCAGGCGGCGCGCGCGTCGGGGATACGTGCGGAACGTGAACATCTCGAGCAGCGCGGCCAGGCCTTCCTGCACGGCGGTCGTGCGCGGCGGCCCCTTGGCGAGCCATTTGGCCACCGGCTGCGCCTGCCCGTTGAGCGACGTGGCGACGTGAACCCAGCCCTCGTGCACTTCGAGGATGTCGATGTCGCGAGGGCTGAACTTCGCCCCGCTTCGCACCTTGACGTAGTCGCTTCCGGCGGCCGCGTCCGCGAGGATGACTTCGTCGGCTTCGACGGGAACGTGAACGTCGCCGAAATACTGTGCCAATCGTTCGCCCAGCTGGCGGGCGGCCTCGGTCGCTTCGATCGTTCGAGCATAAGTCGGAGAATAGGAATGAAGCGCCCCCGACCACTCGTCGACGTTCGTGAGAATCCCGTACAGAAGCTGACCGAGGTCTCGGACCGTCGAGCGACCGTCCGGGAACTTGTCTTTGGGCGACCCATAGAGCTTCCTGGACCACGCGTAGAATCGCGGGGTGCCGCGCGCCACGAGCATGTGCACGACGTCTCGGTACTCGAGCGCGGTCGTTGCCATGATGCGGCCTACCGCGTCGCTCTCCCCGAGCTCCTGCTCGATGTCGTGGGCGATTCGCTCGAATTCGTCGATCTTGTCGCGGGGGGTGAACCCGAGATCGACTCCTTCGTAGTAAGGGGCGTCGACTCTGGGCATCTCGCGTTGCTTGCCCTTGAGAAACTGTTCTTCGATGGCGTCGTCCCAGCGTAGAGACTGGAGGACCCGAATAGGACGCTGTGCCTCCACGATGCGCGCCGCCAGCTGCGACACGATTTCTTTGTAGCTACGCCACGGCCCCCCCGCGGGCACGGGGACGGGAGGCACGACGGCGGACCCGGCCTCGTCTTTCGCGCGCACGCCATTCCTCGCCGGTACGGGAGGGGTGGCCTCCGGAGGCTCGGGCGCGGCGGCTTCCGTCCGCTTTCTCTCGTCGGAATGTGGAGCGCGCGACGCCGGGTTCGGTGCGGCGTCCGCCGTGGGGTCCTCGCCTTCCTTTACCCGCCGCTCGGCCATCTCCAAAGAGAGTCTACTTCAGGGCGCGCTTCGGGCCCCTATCCAACGGCCGCCGTCACGCGCTCGAGCACGTCGACGTCGCGCACCCCTTCGGCTTCCGCGCGATAGCTGAGGACGAGACGGTGGCGCAGGACCGGCACGACCAGCGCACGCACGTCGTCGACGTCCGCGGCCGCGTCGCCACGGAGCGCCGCCCTCGCTTTCGCCGCCAGGACGAGCGCCTGCGACCCGCGCGGACCCGAGCCGAAGCGGACGAATTCGCGAACGTGTGAGGGGGCCTTCGGATCGTTCGGCCGGGTCGCTCGTCCGAGCGCCACCGCGAGCTCCACCGCCGCTTGGGTAACGGGAATGCGTGGAACCAGCGTCTGAAGCGACCGCACAGCGTCGGCAGTGAGCACCTGGGGTACGTTGGCGGCTTGGACGCCCGTCGTCCGCCGAGCGATCTCTCGCTCTTCGTCGACGCTCGGGTAGTCGACGTGCACTTCGAGCAAGAACCGATCGAGCTGCGCCTCGGGAAGCAAATAGGTGCCTTCCTGCTCGATAGGATTGCGCGTGGCAAAGACCTGGAAAGGGTCGGGCAGGGCGTGCGTGTGCGTGCCCACGGTCACTTTGCGCTCTTGCATCGCCTGCAGTAGCGCGGCCTGAGTCTTGGGCGGCGTCCGATTGATCTCGTCGGCAAGAACGAGGTGATGAAAGATGGGGCCCGGCAGAAAGCGAACGACGCGCCCTCCGGGATCGTCTTGCAAAACGTCGGTGCCTGTGATGTCAGCCGGCAGCAGGTCTGGCGTAAATTGGACGCGGCCGAACGAAAGATCCAGCGCTTCGGCAAGCGAGGCGACGAGAAGGGTCTTCGCGAGTCCGGGTACCCCGACGAGGAGCGCGTGGCCCCTCGCGAGGAGAGCGACCAACATCAGCTCGACCACCGCCTCTTGCCCCACGACCCTGACGGCGATGGCCGTTTTCAGCTTGCGGCTGGACTCGCTCGCCAGCGCGAGGAGTTGAACGTCGTCGGACGGTGGGACGCTCGCCTGCTCGGCTTGCATGGGTAGTGAGGACGCGGCGCTTCCGATGGCGTGAGGCACGCGCGGTGTCTAGCGCAGGACGGTCGATCTTTCAGCACGGAAGACGGCCATGAAGGGCGGCGCAGTCGTCCTTGCTGGCGAAATACGGCTTCCGATGGCATAGCGCGTCCACGGAAGCGGAGCCCTCACGTGATCGAACCCAAGGTCCCCGTGTTGGACCGTCCTCGGACCAGTCCGGTCGCGATGCGCCGCCTGCTTGGCGCGATGCTGTCGGCGGTAGTCGTCTACGGCGGCTTCGCCGTTTGGCAGGGCCTCGGCAAAATGGGCGACGAGCTCGGGCGGTTCGCATGGGGAGCGTTTGCCGCGGCGTGCGGCCTCGCTCTCGGTAACTACTTCTTGCGCTGGCTCAAGTGGGAGTTTTACTTGGCCCGACTGGGCGTGCGGGGAGTGGGGAGGATCGACAGCCTGCTCACGTTCCTCAGCGGATTCGTGCTGACTGTCACGCCCGGCAAGGTCGGCGAGGTATTCAAGTCGCTGGTGCTCTTCGAGACGCACGGCGTGCCGATCGAGCGCACCGCGCCGATCGTCGTCGCCGAGCGCCTGACCGACGTCATCGGAGTAGTCGTCTTGATCGTGCTCGGCTCGACTGGCTTCCGCGGAGGCCTGGTTTGGGCCGGGCTCGGCGCAGCGGCGGTTTGCCTCGTCCTCGCCGTCGTCTCCAGCCGGGGCGCGGCGCACCGGGTCATCGTGCTCGTCGAAAGGCTGCCGGGGCCATTCCAAGGGATCGGTCCAAAATTGCACACGGCCTACGAGAGCCTTGCGACCATGGTGAAGCCGTCGAACCTCGTCGTGCCCACGTTGATCTCGATCGCAGCCTGGTCTCTCGAGTGCGCCTCGCTATGGGTGATTCTGCGCGGCCTCGGGCAGGAAACGAGCTTCGGGCTGGCGATGTTCTTTTATGCGACGAGCACCCTCGCGGGGGCGCTCGTTCCGGTGCCTGGAGGACTTGGCGTGACCGAAGCGTCGCTGCGCGAGCAGCTTCGAGAGCTCGGACGCGTAGGCCCGGCGGCGAGCACGGCGGCCATGATTCTCGTACGGTTTGCGACGCTCTGGTTTGCCGTGCTCGTCGGTTTCTGTGCGCTGTCCATCCTCAAACGCCGGCACGTAGGACTGCTCGGGGGCACGAGCAAGAGGCCGGCGACCGAGCTTTCGGTTGGGGGAGGTGCGTACGGGGGGTGAGCCCGAGCGATGGCTTCGAGGCCTCGTGCGCGTCGCTCGGGGCCAGGTCGTCCACGTCCACGTCCCTTTACGTCCACGTCCACAACGTCGTCCGACGGGCTAGAGGACGAGCGCCTCCATGGCCACTCGAAAGTCGGCGGGGAGAGGCGCCTCGAAGAGCATCCGCTTGCCGGTTCGCGGGTGCACGAAGCCGAGCAGTCGTGCGTGCAGCGCCTGATGCCCGAGCGCTTCGCCCACAGCCCGAACCCGCTCGTCGCGCGGCGCATTTCCGTACAGCGGATCCCCGAGAACCGGCGTCGCCCCGGACTCGGCGAGCTGTACACGAATTTGGTGGGTGCGCCCGGTCTCGAGCGTGCACTCGATGTGCGTCGTGCCGTAGAGACGCGCGAGGACCCGCACGTTGGTCACCGCGCGCTTTCCCTCCCGTACGCGCGTCGTGAACCGGAGACGGTCGCGTGGATGACGGCCGTGCAGCGTCTCGAACCTTCCGCTGATGGCCTCACCGACCACCAGTGCCTCATAGGCGCGATCGGCAGTGTGTGCGCGGAACTGGTCCGCGAGCGCTTCCCGCGCACTTGCGGTGCGGGCCACGACCATCACTCCGCTCGTCCCTTTGTCGAGACGGTGGACGATGCCCGGACGGCGGTTGCCCTGTGCGTCGGTAGTCTCGAGCTCGGCACGGTGAAACAGCCCCAGGGCCAAAAGGCCGTTCACGAGCGTACCGCCGTCGTGCCCGCGTGCCGGGTGGACCACGAGCCCGGCTGGTTTGTTCACGACGACGAGCTCGTCGTCCACATGAAGCGCTTCGAAGCGTACGTCCGGTTCGGGCAGGGCTTCGCTCGCGGCCGGTAGAGGGGGTTCGACGAGCACCCGGTCTCCCTCGTGCACGCGGGCGGAGGCCGGCCGGAGCGTACCGCCCACCGTCACACGCCCTTCGGCGATCCACCGCTGCAATTCCGAGCGAGACACCGCAAGTGCTTCGGCGAGAAAGCGGTCGAGCCTGCCGCCGCTCGCGCTCCGCGGAACGAGAAGACGGATGGGCTCCCTTACCAGAGCTTGGATTTGACGTGTCCTTTGGCCTTTACGAGAATGTCTACGAGCGCTCGATCGTAGAAATTACGAGGATAGAGGTCCGGCGAAACGCGGCGCTTGTAGAGGGCGCGCCCTTCCTCGATTTCCTCGGCAAGGGAATCGAAGAGGTTGTCATTCTGGATTCCGCCGACGATTTTGTCCTCGTTGTAAAGCGAGAGATCGCTGGCGATCGCGCGCGCGAGTCGGCGAGCGGCTTCCTCCGTTTCGATGAGCGGCATGTGCAAATGG
>JBAULD010000773.1:0-3354 GCA_049578005.1 Polyangiaceae bacterium | reverse complement strand
AATAGTCAGCAGTATCTGCCGGAGTCCAACTACGAGAACAACGAGGCCCGCGTCCCGGTCACGATTCTTCCTCCGTGAAGGCGCGGGGAAACAGCTTCGGTCACGAACCGACGCGCGCGAGCTTGATCGCTTTCTCCGGGCACGCCTCGACGCATTGCCCGCAGGCCTGACAGGCGGAGGAGAGGGGTGTGTACGCGGTCATTCGACCGTGCACGATGCTCTTGAGCTTTGCCAGCATGCCGAGCTTGGCGAAATCGGCGTCGTCGATGCGGCGAACTTCGAACACGTGGAAGGGGCAGACCGCGGCGCAATCGGCCTTTCCCTCGCATTTCCCGCGGTCGACGACGGGCGCGAAGGCTCCGGGCTCGGCGCGGCATTCGGCATCGGAGGACATCTCCCTTTGGATGCGCCCCCGGTCCGAGCGGTTCTGAAGTCGCCAGCCCGACCGGTCTGACGTTCGGTCCAAAACGATGTGCGAGACGCTCGCGCGAGCGCGTGCATCGTAGTCGGTAGCCGCCGCGAAGTGCCCATTCGGGCGCCATCGCCTGCGCGGACGTGGAAGGCGCACTGCGAGGCGCTGCGCCTTCGGAGCATTCCCCATGAACATCGCGACGAAGGACACGACCGAGTACTCGAGTCTCGAGCGGCGGGTAGTTCCGAGCGCCGGCCGACCGATTCGGGTCCTTCCGGCGACGTGGGCCGAGCGGACCGCCCTGCTCATCGTCGCCGTCACGGTTCTTCGCTGGATCGTCGCGATTGCGACAGGGCTGTCGGATACGGAGGCGTACTACGCGCAATGGGCACGCGTGCCGTCACTCAGCTACTACGACCATCCCCCGCTGGTCGCGTGGACCACGTGGCTCGTGAGGCATCTGTCGAGCGCTCCGTGGGCTGTCCGCTTGGGGCCCGTCCTCTACGCGGCGGTTTTCGACGCTCTTGTCTATCGACTGGCGTCGCGGCTGTTCTCTCCGCGCGCCGGGTTCTTTGCGGTCGCGACTCTCACGGCCATTCCCGTCTTCTTCTTCACAGGGTTCCTGCTCAACCCCGAGGGGCTTCTCGCGCCCCTCTGGGCCTCGTTCCTCCTCTTGCTGCTCGACCTTCGCGATCACGACGAGCCTTGGAGGCCGATGGCGATCGGCGCCGTGGTCGGCGTCGCCTTTCTCGCGAAGTACACGGCAATTCTGGCGGTTCCGGTCGCCCTCCTTTACGTCGCGGCATCGCCGGACACGCGCCGCTGGCTGCGGCGCCCGTCGTTTTACGGGGCCGGCGCGGTCGCGGTGACGATCGCGTCGCCCGTCATCGCCTGGAATGCCCTCCACGACTGGCCCTCGGTCCACCTGCACCTCTCCGAGCGCATGGCCCACTCGGCCCGCGAGACGCTGGCCGGTGCGCTGTGGCGCGTGGGGAGCGGCCAATTGGTCAATTTCCAGCCGCTCGTCTTGCCCGCCTTGCTCGGGATTCTCGGATACGCGGCTTGGAGATCGAGCCGTGACGACCGCTACCGATTCTTGCTGACCGCGAGCCTGCCCGTGCTCGCGTTCCTGCTGGTCATGATGGTGCGCGCGGGCGACTCCGAGCCGCACTGGACGATGATGGGCTATCTACCGCTGGTCGTAGGCGCCGGCGGGCTGCTGGACGAGAGCTCCGGAGCGCTGCGTCGCTTCGCCCGCGCGGCCTTGGTGGCCGCGCTCGGGGTCAGCGCGGGCGCGCTGGGGCTCTACGCCGTGCACCTGCGTTCCCCGGCGCTCGCCAAGGCGCTGCGTTCGTACAATCCCGACGCGGACCCGATCAACGAGACGATCGGGTGGGACCGCGTGAGCGCCGCGGTCGGTGCTCACGCGGCGAAGCTCGGGCCGGGCGCCGTCGTCGCCGGAGGGCACAACGTACTCTGCGGGCACCTGCAGGCGGCTCTCGACGACTCGCCCGCGGTCTACTGCGCGAGCCCGAGGCGAACGGAGTTCGACTTCGTCGGACGCCGGACCCCGCCCCCGGGCGCGCCAGTCGTCTTCGTCGACAGCGATCGGTACCCCGAGGACGTAGCCGTCGCACTCCCGCTTCTCGAATGCACCCACGCGGAAGACGTCGTCATCGAGCGGTCGGGGCTGCGCCTCGCACGTTACCGCATCCGGGAGTGCAGGCCCCGGGCAGGCCACGAATCATGATTCGACCGCACGCGCTCGTCGAACGGCTCGTCGACTGGCAGCTCCGGCGACCGGCGAGAGCCCTAATCCTTGTGGCGGCCGTCACTGTCGTGTTCGCGGTCTTCGCGTCGCGCCTCACGCTTCGCACGCGATACGACGCCCTGCTCCCGGACACCTCGCCCAGTGTCCAAGAGCTGCGGCGCCTCGAGCACCGCGCGCCGGCCGCGCAAACCGTGCTCGTGGTCCTCGAGGGACCCGACCGCGCGGTACTACGCCACCTTGGCGACGCCGTCGTTCCCGCCCTCCTTTCTCTCGGCCCGGCCGAAGTGTCGACCGCGGAGGACGGACCCCACGACGTTCGCGCGTTCCTTGCGCCTCGGCTCGGCTTGTTCCTCGACCGCGGCGAGCTCGATCGGCTCGATCGCGACACCGAGGCGCGCTGGGACTACGAGGTCGCTCGCGCGACCGGATTCGATCTCGACGACGACGAGGCGCCGCCGCCGCTCGCGTGGAAAGACATCGAGAAACGCTTGCGCGACACGTCGAAGGGCGGCGCCGGGAGCGATGTCCTCGACCGGTTTCCGGACGGCTACTACGAGCGCGGCGACGGGCGCGCTCTCGTCGTGGTCGCTCGTTCTCCGATCGCCGGGGGCGATCTCGGCCGCGCCGGCAAGGCACTCGTGGACATCCGCGGCGCCGTCGAGCGCGCGCGATCGTCGGCGCCGGAGTTCGCGAGCGTCGCGGTTTCGTACGCCGGCGAATTGCCGACGGGCTTCCGCGAATATGAGGTCATCTCCCACGATCTCTTGAGCGTCGGCGCGACCGGCATCGGCCTCGTTCTGGCCGCGGTGGTCCTGTATTTCCTGCGGGTGCGATCGGTCTTCGTGATGGCGGTTACCATTGCGGTCGGCCTCACCTGGACCTTCGGTCTCACCCAGCTGGTCATCGGCCACCTCAACGTCGCGACGGCGTTTCTCGTCAGTATCGTGGCGGGCAACGGGATCAACGTGGGGATTCTCTATCAGGCTCGCTACTTCGAAGAGCGCCAGAGGGGGCTCGATCCACCTGCCGCCGTTCGCGCGGCCGTGCATGCGACCTGGAGGCCGACCGCGATCGCGGCGCTCGGCGCGGCCGCGTCGTACGGCTCGCTCCTGATCACCGATTTCCGGGCCTTTCGCGACTTCGGCTTCATCGCCGCCTCCGGCATGATCCT
>JBAULD010000772.1:0-1616 GCA_049578005.1 Polyangiaceae bacterium | reverse complement strand
GACGAGGACCGTGTGGCCGTGCTCACGCGTCGCGCGCGGGTGACGAGCGAAAAGCTCGGTCGCGACGACTCCGCGCTCGAAGACTATAACCGCGTCCTCGACATCGACTATGCGAACCTCGATGCGCTGCGCGCCATCGCCGATCTGCGCAGGAGGCAGGGCGATCCCAACGAGCTCGTGGCGTCGCTCCACCAGCTCGTCGATCGCGCAGCGTCGCTCCTCGAGCCCGACGCGTTGAAAGAGATCTACCGCGAGCTCGGACGCACGTACGGCGAGGCGCTGCAGCAACCCGACGACGCGGCGGACTCGTGGCGCAAGCTGCTCGAAGTCGGCCCCGACTTCGAAGCGATGGAGGCGCTCGAGGCCATCTATCGGGGCGAAGAGAACTGGTCCTCCGTCGTCGAAGTTCGCATGCAGCGGGCGGCCGTGCTCGAAGACCCGGCCGAGCGAATTGCCGAGCTACGCGCAGTCGCGGCTCTCTGGCGCGACCGGGTGGGAGACCCGGACGGTGCGCGCGAAGCTTTCGAAAAGATCCTCGAGATCGACCCTCAGGAAAACGAGGCTTTCGCGGAACTGGAGAAGCTGCACGTCGCGGCGGGACGATGGGAAGCGCTCATCGAGCTCTATCTTTCCCGTCTCGACCGACGCGAAGACACGGGCGAGAAGACGGAGCTTTTGCGGAAGATCGCGCGCGTCTTCGAGGAGAAGCTCGACGACAAGGATCAGGCCCTCGACGCGCTCGTGAACGCGCTGGAGATGGATTTCCACAACCGCGACACGGCTCGGTATCTCGAGCGGATGGCGCAAGCCACGGGCCGGTGGACCGAAGTGATTCAGACGGTCAACGGCTGGCTGAAACACCAGACCGAGGCCAACGACAAGATCCGACTCTGCCTGCACTTGGCCAAGTGGTACGGCGACGATCTCGGGCATCCGGAGTACGCGCAGCCCTATTACGCGCAAATCATCCAGCTCGACCCGCTCAACGTCGGCGCGATGCGCCAGCTCTCGAGCCTGTACAAGAAGGCGGGCAACTGGCAGCAGATGGCCTCGACGCTCGCGCGGGCCCTCGACGTCGCGACCAACGACATGGACCGCAAGGAGGTCCTCAACGACCTCGGCGAGCTGAACGAGTCGCAGCTGCAGAAGCCCGAGCAGGCGATTGCCCACTTCCAGCGGGCCCTCGAGATCGATTCCAACTTCCTGCCTGCGCTGGAGAATCTCGAGCGGATTTACACGGCGCGCGGCCAAAACCGCGAGCTCGTCGACGTGTTGCAGCGCAAGGTGCCGGCCCTGCGGGACAACGCCGATATCGCAGCGACGAAGCTGCGGATCGCGCAGCTCCACGAGACGACGATCGGCGATCTCGCGAAAGCGGCGCAGAGCTATCGCGAAGTGGTCGAAATCGAGCCGACCAATTTGCGCGCGCTCCGAGGGCTTGCTCGCGTGTACGAGACGCTCACCCAGTGGCCCGAGCTCGTGGTCGTGCTCGAGCGGCAGCTCGACTGCGTGACGACCGAGCGCGACCGCATCGACGTGCTGATGCAGCTCGCCACGCTGCACGAAGAGCACTTCCTGAAGGCCGATCTTGCCGCGCGACGCCTCGAGCAGGTGAT
>JBAULD010000771.1:0-6287 GCA_049578005.1 Polyangiaceae bacterium | reverse complement strand
GACATGGGAAGAGCGGCTCGTGAGCGCCGAACCGCTCGAAACCGGGCATCTCGTCTGAGACGTCGACCCCCGGTCCGTGAGGCCGACTGAGCCCCGGCTCCAAGGTGCTACCGCCGCGGCCCTGCACCTGCTATTCGCCTCCTCCGATGCCGCGCCGAAGCGACCTCCAGCGCATTTTGCTCATCGGTGCAGGCCCCATCGTCATCGGGCAAGCGTGTGAGTTCGACTACTCCGGCACGCAGGGCGCCACGGCGCTCCGCCAAGAAGGGTTCGACGTCGTCCTCGTCAACTCGAACCCCGCGACGATCATGACCGACCCGGAGCTGGCGGCGCGCACGTACGTCGAGCCGCTCGAGTGGCGGACGCTCGCCGCGATCATCGAGCGAGAGCGTCCCGACGCCCTTCTTCCGACGCTCGGCGGCCAAACCGCGCTCAATCTCGCGATGAAGCTGCGCGCCGAGGGCGTGCTCGAGCGGTTCGGCGTCGAAATGCTCGGCGCGCGGCCCGACGCCATCGCGAAAGCCGAAGACCGGGCGCTCTTCAAGGAAGCGATGGAGCGGATCGGCCTGACCTGCCCTCGCGCGGGCGTGGCCCACTCGATCGCCGAGGCATGGGCAGCGGTGCGGGAAACGGGCTTCCCTGCGATTCTGCGCCCGAGCTTCACTCTCGGCGGCAGCGGCGGCGGGATCGCCCGCGACGAGTCCGAGTTCGAGGAGAAGGTGGCGTGGGCGCTGGCCCAGTCCCCGACGCACGAGGTCTTGATCGAAGAGAGCGTCCTCGGCTGGAAGGAATTCGAGCTCGAAGTGATGCGCGACCGCGCCGACAACTTCATCGTGGTCTGCTCCATCGAGAACATCGACCCGATGGGCGTGCACACCGGCGACTCGATCACGGTCGCGCCCGCGATGACGCTCACCGACCGCGAGTACCAGCGGCTGCGCGACGCCGCGCGCGCCGTCATGACCGAAATCGGCGTCGAGACGGGAGGCGCGAACGTGCAGTTCGCCGTCGACCCGAAGACCGGCACCTTCCACGTCATCGAGATGAACCCGCGCGTTTCTCGTAGCTCGGCGCTTGCAAGCAAGGCGACCGGCTACCCCATCGCGAAGATCGCCGCGAAGCTCTCGGTCGGCTACACGCTCGACGAGCTGAAGAACGACATCACCCAGACGTCCGCGGCGTTCGAACCGGTCATCGACTACGTCGTCGTCAAGTGGCCGCGCTTCGCCTTCGAGAAATTCCCCGGCGCCGACCCGACGCTCGGAACGCAGATGAAGAGCGTCGGCGAGGCGATGAGCATCGGCCGCACGTTCTGCGAGGCTCTCCAAAAGGCGGCCCGGTCCCTCGAGACCGGCAAAGACGGCCTGGTCTCGCTGCTCGACAAGGTGGACTACCGCACGCTCGCCGAGCCGAAGCGACGGAGGGACCTCGGTATGGAGGCGCCCGAGCTCGAGCTGCCGAAGACCTTGCCGCCCGCGGCCCCCGAGGAGATTCGCGGGGCCCTGGAGAGGGTCGTCGCGATCCCGACCGCGGACCGTCTCTTCTACGTGGCCGACGCGATGCGCGTCGGGATTGGCGACGAAGACCTCTACGCGCTCACGGCCATCGATCCCTGGTTTTTGGCCCACATCCGACGGATTGTCTCCTCCGAAGGGCGCATCGAGAGGGGCCCCCTCGGCGCGGACGAGATGCGCGCGGTCAAGCGACTCGGATTCAGCGACCGCCAGATCGCCAGGCTGTCGGGGAGCCGAGAGGACGACGTGAGAGCCGTGCGCCTCTCGCAGGGGACGCGCGCCGTGTACGCCCGGGTCGACACGTGCGCCGCGGAGTTCGTGGCGCACACGCCGTATCTCTATTCGACCTACGAATCGACGAGCGAGGCCGCCGCGAGCGCGAGCAAGAAGAAGGTCGTCATCCTCGGCGGAGGGCCGAACCGAATCGGACAGGGGATCGAGTTCGACTGCTGCTGCGTTCACGCCGTCATGGCGCTCCGGGGCCTGGGTTTCGAGACCGTGATGGTCAATTGCAACCCCGAGACCGTGTCGACCGACTACGACACGTCCGACCGGCTGTACTTCGAGCCGCTGACGCTCGAGGACGTGCTCAACATCATCGACGAAGAGAAGCCCGAGGGGGTCATCGTCCAGTTCGGCGGCCAGACGCCGCTCAAGCTCGCCGTCCCGCTCGAGAGCCGCGGGGTCAAGCTGCTCGGCACCAGCGCCGACGCCATCGACCGCGCCGAAGACCGCGGCCGCTTCGACGAGCTTCTCACCAAGCTCGCGCTGAAGCGCCCCCGGGGAGCCATCGCGCGTACGCCCGCCGAGGCGATGGCGATCGCCGAGGGCATCGGCTTTCCGGTGCTCGTGCGTCCGAGCTACGTGCTCGGCGGCCGCGCCATGATGATCGCGTACTCCCGCGAAGAGCTCGAGCTCTTCGTCATGCGGGCCTTCGAGGCGGCCAGCGAAGCCGGGACGCAGACCATCCTCATCGACGAATTTCTCAAAGACGCCATCGAAGTCGACGTCGACTGCATCGCCGACGGCAGGCGCTGCGTCATCGGCGGCGTGATGCAGCACATCGAAGAGGCGGGAGTGCACTCCGGCGACTCGTCGAGCGTTCTCCCGGCGCACTCGCTTCCGCCGGAGATCGTCCTCTCGATCGAGGAGCAGTCTCGGATGCTCGCGCTCGAGCTCGGCGTCGTGGGGCTCATGAACGTGCAGTTCGCCGTGAAGGGGGGCGAGGTCTACATCCTCGAAGTGAATCCGCGTGCGAGCCGCAGCGTCCCCTTCGTCTCGAAGACGACGGGCAGACCGCTCGCGAAGATCGCCGCGATGCTGATGGTGGGAAAGACGCTCGACGAACTGGGGATCGTCGATCAGCCGGTCCCTCGTCATACGAGCGTCAAAGAAAGCGTCTTTCCGTTCGCCAAGTTTCCCGGGGCCGACACGATCCTCGGACCGGAGATGCGATCGACCGGCGAAGTCATGGGGATCGCCGAGACGTTCGCGCGCGCCTTCGGCAAGGCGATGCTCGCCAGCGGGATCGATCTGGGTCTGCCCGACGCGACGAGCGAACGCCGCCGCGCCTTCATCAGCGTGAAGGACGAGGACAAGCCCGCCGCGATCCACATCGCGCAGCGGCTGCGCGCGCTCGGGTTCGACATCCTGGCCACCCAGGGGACCGCCGCGGCGCTCAGCCGCGCGCGCGTTCCGGCCGAGGTAGTCAAGAAGGTCAACGAAGGCTCGCCGCACGTCGTCGATGCCATCCACAGCGGAACGATTGCCATCACCGTCAACACGACGGCCGGCGCCAAAGAAGTGCACGACAGCTACGCGCTGCGAAGGCAGACCCTGCTCGCGAACATCCCGTATTTCACGACGATCGCGGCGGCGCTGGCCGCGTGCGACGCGCTCGAGGCCATGGCGAGCGACCCGACGCTCCGGGTCCGGTCGCTCCAGGAGTGGGGATCGTAAGCGTCAGACGCCGAAGGGCGACAAGGCGATTTTCATCTTGCTCGCAGCCTCACGAAGGCGACGATCGTACGAAAGAAGCTCGACCGGGTGACCTTGCTCCTTCAAGAACGAGGCGGATGCGAGGTGGAGCGCGTCCAGGGTACGGACCGGCACTGGAAATGGCTCGAGCGCGCGCGACAAGATGGGAGGGAGCAGTTCGAGAAGGGCGACGCGTCCGACGAGATCGCGCGCGGCGTCGCCGTGCGTGCGAGCCAGCTTGCGTGCGTGCAGGCGCACCCATAGCTCGTACTCGAGCAGGCGGCTCGACACGAGCGTGACTCCCCAAACCTCGTGTGGTGGATGATGGTCTTCGGCGAGAAGCTGCGCCAGGGCCGCCGACGTGTCGAGGTAAATCACCTGTCCTCGCGATCTCGGTCGAGCTCGCGCGCGAGCTCGCTCCACGTCGCGACGGGAAGGCGGGCGGGGGGCAGTTCGGACCGAACGCGGGGGGCGACGAGCCACCCCTCCCGCACGGCGTGGGCGAGCAGCGCGTCATGCAAGATCGCGCTTCTTCCTTCCTGCGGAGGAACGAGCTCGGCTACGACGCGGTCGCGGTCGGTGACCAGAACGGTTTCCCCGTTGGCCACCATACGGACGTACTCGCTCAGCTTGTTCTTGAGTACTTTGAGTCCGACGGAGCGCATGATCTGACAGGGTAGCTTCTAGAGGCTACTTGAGCAACACGGTGAGCTGGGCGAGTCGCGGGATCGACGTCGCATCACCGCCTTCGGCACGCAATCCGTCCTCATGATCGGTCCTCTCCGGCTCTCATCCGGCCAGCCAGGTCAGTCGGCGAGGCGCGAACTTCAGGATCTCCTTCGCCTTCGCGTTCGACGCGCCGCGGAGCCTCGTGCCGTAGTAAACCGCGTCTTCCCCGCCCATCGTCCGCGCCTGTTCCACGGTCACCCGCGGCGGAGGCGGGGCTCCGAGCCAGCGCGCGAACTGCGGTAGCCAGTGGTTCAGCGGGGACGGGTCGTCGTCGACGATATTGTAAATTCCGGGCGGCGCCGTCAGCGCCGCTGCGGTGGCGACGGCCGCGTCCTCCACGTGGACCCATGACCAAACACCGTTCCCGTCCCCAATGATCGGGATTTCCTGGGATCGGGCCTGAGCCGCCGCGGCGCCGTCGCGGTCGTACCAAGTGTTCGGCCCGTAAAAGAAGCCGTATCGAAGCGCGACGCCTTCCATTCGGGACGGAGCCAAGACTCGAGCTTCGAGCTCAGTGTACGTCCTTGCGCTCGCCGCCACGCTCGGGCTGGCGTCGACGGCCAAGCCTTCGGACTCGTCGGCTAACCCGACCCCGGGCCTGAGGAAGAAGGCGCTTGCCTGCTGCGCGTAGCGACGGACTCCGCACGCCAGCGCCGCGGCATACAGGTTCCCGCCCCCCTCGAGCCGCAACCGGCGGTCGCCGGGCGCCGCGGCGGCCATGCCCGACGGATGTGGAGGCAAGGCCGTCAATTCATCGACCACGACCTCCGCTCGTGACCGCCGCAGCGCTTGTTCGACGGCTGCTCGGTCGAACGCGCTGATCTGCGCCACGGACGCGCCGAGGCGAGACACGCGCTCGCCGCCGGCGTCGGAACGAGTCATCCCGGTGACCGTGTGACCTTGACGGAGCAGTTCGGCGATCAAAGGCTGGCCGATGGCCCCGCTTGCTCCAGCGACGAAGATCCGCATGGGCGCGTCCTCTTGCGTAGTGCCCTGCGAGAGCATCACTTGTACCAATGGCCTCGCTCAAGCGTGTGATCGTGGCGCCAACGTTCGCTCAGCCGTTTCAGCCCGACTATTCGTTCGTGAACGGAGGCAAGGCTCCTCCGGGCACCTGCACGCTTCTCGACAGCGTGGTTTGCAAGTGATCGCGACCCACCGCTCCGCTCGCGGCTCAAAGCCCGCGGATTGTCCGAGGGATCAAGGCGAACGAGCGCAGCGGAAGCCTTGGGACGTCGTGGGGTCGTCGTTATCTCGACGCCAAGTGGGCACTACCGTCGTGTCGTACGGGTCCAAGTCGTCGCCGCGGAGCACGCGAGGCTGGCTGCCTCCGACACCCTCAGCAGCTGGAACGGCCGGGCGGTCGGTGGTGAGAAGGAGGGCGCGATTCGTCCCCACGGCGGCGCCGCTCGCGACGTCAACGCCACTCCAGTAGTCCAAGTTCCACTGCGTGACGTTCCCGACCAAGTCGAGCTGGCCCCACAACCCGGCACCCAAGGCTGCGGTTCCCACCGGCGCGATGTTCGCGATGGCCAGGCCGAGCGCGTTCGGGTTGCAGGTCGTACCGCCCGGGTAGTTGCAGCCGTAAATCGCGTATTGGTTGTCAGTGCCCGGATCCGTCGAGCCCCAGGGATAGTATCGCTGCTGGCTGCCTCCCGCCGCGGCGTACTCCCATTCATCCTCGCTCGGCAAAAAACCGCCGTCCCAGCTGCAGAAGGCGTACGCCGCATACCACGACGCGAATATCGGCAAGTTTTCTTGCGCCCCCGGTACTCCCGTCCAGGTCCCGTACCCAAGATTGGTATTCCACGCGCTCGCGGCAGCCGGCCCCGCGGGGATATACGAATTCCAATCCTTGGCGTCCCACCCGGTCTCGTAGCTCCCCGGGTTGGAGCTGTCGGACAGTCCCAGGCCGCCGTTCAGGTGCGCATGGATGCCGCTGCCGTTGGCGGGAGGCGTTCCCCCTCCCACGAGGTAGTTCACGTATTGCCGGAAACGCCCCACGGTCACCAAGTATTTGTCCAATCGAAATCCGCTCACCGTCGCCGGGTCCGTTCCCCCGTCCGA
>JBAULD010000770.1:0-6184 GCA_049578005.1 Polyangiaceae bacterium | reverse complement strand
GCCGTGGGGCAGCGCGAGCTCGGGCGCAGCCGCGTCGAACCGGGCGAACGGCGTGAAGTCGCAGTGGGCGACTTCGGCGATGGCCCCTTCGGGAGCACCGCGGGGGATCGTCGACCGGTCGAGCGGCTCACGCGCGAAGCGAGGAAGGGCGCGTACCGCTTCTCCGAGGGCGCCGCGCGCCTCGCTCAGCACGATGACCCGCCTGCTCGAGGCGCCGTGCGCGGCGATCGCCTCCATTTGCTCGCCGGTTCGCGCCCACTCGTGAAATCCGAAGAGCGGCTCGGCGAAGCGTGCGACGACGTGCCCTCGTTCCGCGGCCAGGGCGTACGCGACGCCGAGGCCCTCGCGCGCGATGAAGTCTCCGGAAAGCGAGTCTCTCTCTCGCACGAACCCGTGCCCCTCGACCCACGTAGGGACGTTTCCCCAGGCAACGACCTCGCCGAGCGTGGCAGCGAGCGCTGCTTCGTCCGAGGCCTTGGCCACCGATTCGATCCGCAGCGCGCCGTCCGCGAACGTCACGTACGACCACAGGCGCAGCGGCGGATCGCCGAGCATGCGCCTGCGCGCGAGGAGCGCGTGGCCCCCCTCGCCCGCCGGTGCGACCGACTCGATCACCGACGTCAACTGGTCGAGCCCGAAGAACACCGTGGGCTCGACCGATACGAGTGCGTCGTCCCCGCCCGCGGTCCCGAAGTCGACGACCGAGCCTCTCGCGTCCGAAACGACGGCGACTCGATCCCCATCCCGGATTAGCCAGTCGCCCTTCTTGGCGTCGACGCGCGGCCCGCGGAGCGGCACGTCGTCGCGCGATTGGATCCGACTGACGGTCGCCTCCGCCCGGCTCGGGAGCGCTGGTGGATCATCGCCGCCGTCCGTCAGGGCAGCGCGGGTCGAAGGGGCGCAGCACGGGAGGACGAGGAGGTAGAAGACCGCCGCGAGGCGACGGCTCACGCCGCTCTCTCTTCGGTGAGACTGGGCGCCGCCAAGCGCGGCCCTTCTTTCAAGTTCAGCCTCACGGGCAGAACGACCATCGGAAGGCCCGCGTGCTGGAGCCGGCGCTGGATCATGAAGGCCGTCTCGTTGTGCAGGAGCCGCGTGACGAACGTGTCTTCTTCGAAGATGAGCTGACCGGCGACGAACAGGGCCTTCGGGTACTTCTGCGTCACGTCGGTGGCAATCTTCTCCGCCTCCACGGCGACTTCGATTCCCGTGGAGAACGTGCGCTCGGACGGCAGCTCCAGCCACTCCGCGTATTGCACGTACTTGTCGAGCGCATGGCCGACGCGCTGCTCGAGCTCGTGCACTTCGTCGATCCCCTTGAACACTCCCGAGTCGATCACGGCCACCGAGCAGAACACGACCCCTTTGAAGTGTCCGGGGAACATCCTCAGCAGGGTCAAGAGCGCGTGTCGCCCCAAGCCGCCGTACCCGCCGACGAACAAGACCGCGACCGGCTGCTTCGGATCGATCGTCGTGGGGGTCGGGCCGTCGGCGGCGATCGCGACGCTGGGTTTGGGCGTTTGGTGCGCGTCGGAGAGCGGGTCGGCGAGCTCCACGTCGAGCCGGCGGATGGCCGCGACGACTTTACGGTAGTGACGTTTGACCCCGAAGCACACGGTGACCAAGACCCCGGTGACGACGAGCGTCAGCCAACCGCCGGCCGCGAACTTTTCGAACACGGTCACGACGAGAATGGTCAGACAGAGGGCGAGGCCGACCACGTGAATCGGCAAATGGCGATACCAGTCTGCATGCTCTTTCCGGTGTTGAATCCAGAAGCGCGTCATCCCCAGATTGGAGAGCGAGAACGTGAGAAACACGTTGATCGAATACATGACCACGAGCTTTTCGACGTCGCCGTGGGTGTACGCCAGCGCCACGATCGAAGTGACGCCCATGAGGACGACGCCGTTCTGCATGCTGAGGCGCTCGGAGAGCGCCGCGAACCGGTGGGGCATCCACGAATCGACCGCCATGTTCGCCATGACGCGCGGCCCGTCGACGAAACCCGCTTGCGCCGCGATGAGCAGGAGACCGGCCTCCGAGGCGAGCGCGATCGTCGTGAACAATGCGCCCACGCGCCAGCCTCCGATGTGCCACGCGCCGGTCACGCGCTCGAGCAAGACCGCGTTCATCGTCTTGTCTTCCGCCGGCATCGCGTGCACGAGGAGATAAGAGAGAATGATCCCGCCCGCGGTGACGGCGAGCGAAGTGGCCATCAGCCCCATCGTGTTTTTCGCCGTCCGCACTTTCGGCTCGCGCATGATCGGCACGCCGTTCGATACCGCTTCGATCCCCGTGTACGTACCGCCGCCGAGCGAGTAGGCGCGGACGAAGAGCAGAACCGCCCCGAGCGTGCCGAGCGAGGACACGGTCTTGTGGAAGTTGACGTTGGTTTCGGCGGCCACCGTGCCCACATCGCCGAGGTGTCCGAAGATCGCAACCGCGAGGAGGATCGCGTGCGTCGCGATGAACACCATGAACACCGGCAAGATCGCCTGCACGGACTCTTTGACGCCGCGGATGTTCAGAACCAAGAGAAGGCCGATTGCGATTATTTCGAGGATGAGCTTCGAGCGCTGCACCGGATCGAGCCACGTCCCCAGATCTTCGGGGGCGATCCTCGCCGCCGCCGGGCCGAACCAGGCGCGCGGGATCATGCTGAAGATAGCGTCGCCGCCCGAGGCGATGGAGACGGTGATCGTGAGCACGTAGTCGACCAGCAGCGCCGCGCCGCTGACCACACCGGCTCGTTCGCCGAGGAGCTTCGTCGCGACGACGTACCCTCCGCCGCCCGAAGGAAAATGCTCGATGATTCGCGAGTAGGCGTACGAAATGATGAAGACCGTGAGAGCGGTTCCGAGCGCGAGCCCGACCGCGAGCGAAGAGTAGTCGCGACCGTCGCTGACGAGCTCGCGAAACGCCGCTTCGGGGCCGTATGCGGACGAGGACAACCCGTCGGCGCCGAGGCCGACCCACGCCAGCATCGCGATCAGCGAAATGCTGTGGAACGTGTCTTTGGAGTGAACGTCCTTGGGCGCGCCGAATAGGAGCGCGCGTATCTTCTTCCACATCGTGGACGCCGTCTCTTTCCCGGGCGCGCGCCAACAATAGTGCAGACTCGCCGCGCGTCAAACGACAATGACGTATCGGCGGCCACCGGTAAGGTGGCATCTCCGGTTCACGCTGTCGTCCTGTCCACGAGGCGGGCTAGTCTGCGGCGTGAGGGCCAATGAGAATCCTACTGACGGGTGGAACGGGATTCATCGGCGCGGCGGTGGCGAGAGCCCTTCGCGAGAGACGCGACGATGTCGTGATCGTTTCACGCGGAAACAACGGGGATATCACATGGGAGGGCGTCGAGGCGGAGGTGGAGCGCGCCGATGCCGTCGTGCACCTGGCCGGCGAGCCGATTGCGGCCGGACGCTGGACGGCCGGTCGTCTCGAGCGAATCCGCGCAAGCCGCGTCGATACGACGGCGCAAATCGCCAGGGCGATCGCGAACGGGGCGCGCAAGCCACGCGTTCTCGTGAGCGCATCGGCGATCGGGATCTACGGAACCCGGCTCGACGACGAACTGGTCGACGAGAGCGCCAAGCCGGCCGACGACGAACTCGCGCGCATCTGCGTCGCCTGGGAAGCGGCGGCGGAGCCGGCCCGCGGCGCGGGGGTTCGGGTCGTCCACCCGCGCATCGGCGTCGTACTCGGGCGGGAAGGCGGCGCGCTTTCGAAGATGACCATGCCGTTCCGTTGGTTCATCGGAGGCCCTCTCGGCAGCGGCGCGCAGTGGATGAGTTGGATCCACCATCGAGACGTCGTGCGATCGATTCTTTTCGCGATCGAGCAGGACTCCCTCGCGGGGCCCGTCGACGTCGTCGCACCCAATCCGGTGACGATGAACGACTTCGCGCGGTCGCTCGGGCGCGCGCTCGGGCGTCCTGCCGCGATGCGCGCGCCCGCGTTCGCGCTCAGGCTCGCGCTCGGAGGAGGGCTTGCTCAGGTCGTTCTCACCGGCCAGCGCGTCTCTTCGGCCAAGCTGCAGCGGGCCGGCTTTCGGTTCCAGTTCCCCGACCTCGCCGACGCGCTGGCGGAGCTGTTCGCGGATCGTCGAGCCGCGCGGTGAATGCGTCGCTCCGCCGCCTCTTTCTCGCAGTAGGAGTCTTCGTAGCGCTCGTGGCGATCGGCAGCGGCGGGTACTTCGTGCTGGGACACGGCCGATGGAGGCTCGCGGACTGCGCGTACATGACCATCATCACCATTTCGACGGTCGGCTTCTTCGAGCTCCGCGAGATGAGCGACGTCCCCGGTGCGCGAGCCCTCACCGTGAGTCTCATCGTCAGCGGGGTCGGCGTCTTGGCCTACACGCAGTCGAACCTCACCGCACTTTTCGTCGAGGGCGTCATCGGTCAGGCGCTGCGGAGAAAACGCATGCAAAGGGACATCGCGAAACTGTCGGACCACATCGTCGTGGCAGGCGCCGGAAGCACGGGCAAACACGTCATCGAGGAACTCGTGGCGACGCAAAATCGGTTCGTCGTCATCGATCGAAGCGAGCACGCTCTCCAGGCGGTCTCGGCGGAGGTTTGCGGAGGGAAGCTTCTCTACGTGCACGGGGACGCGACGCTCGATCACGTGCTGCTCGCCGCGGGGGTGGGCAAGGCGCGGGGGGTAGTGGCCGCGCTGACCCACGACAAGGACAACCTCTACGTCACGTTGAGCGCGCGCAGCCTCAACGCGCGGGCCCGCATCGTCAGCAAAGTCGTCGAAGACGACGCCGCGCCGAAGATCCTCAAAGCGGGGGCTTCGGCGATCGTCAATCCGACGATGATCGGGGCCCGGCGGCTCGCGAGCGAGCTCATTCGCCCCGAAGTAAACGAGTTTTTGGACCAAATGGTGCGCGACAAGGACAAGAACTTGCGCCTCGAAGAGATCATCGTGCCCCCGGGCTCCAAGTTCGTCGGCTTGATGCTCAAAGACACCCTGATTCGACGCGAAACGCGCGCGCTGGTCGTCGCGGTGCGCGGCCTGGATCGCGCCTTCGCGTACAACCCCGACCCCGATTACGTCATCGGCGAGGGCACGACGCTCATCGTCCTCGGCGAGACGGAGAGCATCGTGAAGCTGAGGCACCTCGTGACGGGGAGCGGCTCGCTTTCCTAGAATCCTCTCGGCGCGAGCACTTCGCGCAGGGTCGCCTTGAGCCCGGCGCTCGCCGACGGCAGAGCCGCGTGCGCCAGAGCCAGGAACGTCGTGCCGCTCGCGCCTCGGACCGCGGCGAGCGCCGCAGCGCGGTCCGAAGGTGGCCCGTACTCCAGGACCCCGAGCACGAGCTCCGCTGCTTCGATGGTGTCGACGTGGGCCAGGGCTCGCAGCGCGGCCGCGCGCACCGCAGGTTGCGGCGAGTCGCGAAGAATTCGCGAGAGCGGGTCGACCGCGTGGGGAAAAGAGAGCGCCTCGACGGCTTTGGCCGCTTGATCCACGACCGCCGGGTCCGAGTCACGAAGCCCTGCGACGACCGTGACGAAGCTCCGCTTGTAGCAAAACGTCTGGAGCGCGCGCAAAACGGCGACTTTGCTGCGCCGATCGGGATATTCGAATAGCTTCTCGAGGGGCGAGAGAAACGTGTAGAGGGGAAGCTGGGCGAGCTCCTCGATGAGGCGCATCTGGTCTTCGACCAGGCGCGGACTCTGCGCATCGCCGTTGGCCTCGACCGCGAGCGCGGTGCCGCGGGCGAGCATCGCCTTTCGGCGGACGATCGCGTTCGTTCGCTTGTCGAAGAGCACGTCGGCACAAGCCTCGACCGCGCTGCCGCGCCGTTCCCATTCGAGCACGTCGACGTGCCACACTTCGGTGTGCTGCGCTTCGCGGCGCCTCGCCGGCGGATGTTCTCTGGACTTCGAGGCTGATTCGTCTCGGACCGTGTCGTAGCGCTTTGCCGCCCGCGCGTAGTGTGCGCAGCGGGCGGTATCGAGATCGAGCCGGCCGAGCTCCGCAAAGAGTTCGCCGACTCGCGAGTAGTGACCAATCTCGCTGAAGGCCACAATCGCCGAGAGCAGCGCGTTCGCGGCGACCTCGGGAGGGGCTCCGCCGGCCTGCTCGTTCGCGGCCACCGCGCGCCAGAGCTGCGCTTGTTTGAGCGAGTAGTCGGTCGTCGCTTGCGTCAGCCCGAGCGAACGCGCGTACT
>JBAULD010000769.1:0-11376 GCA_049578005.1 Polyangiaceae bacterium | reverse complement strand
GTTGTCGATGTCTTCGTCGGTGATCTCGGCAAACGGTGAGTCGGCCCCCGGCTCTGGCACTTTACTAAGTAGAGATTCGAAGACATGGTTCAGCTCTTCGCTTGCCTTTTTCACCCGCAAGCGAACGAGCCCGAGGCTGGACTTGGCATCGAATATGACCACGAGAATGACGCGGTTGCCGACGAGCTGGATGTGGATATTGGCTTTTTCGCCCTCATGAAACTGCGTCGCGAACTCCTGCTCCTTCAGCAGTTTCGCCATCCCCCCCGTCGCCGCGATGTTGCCCGCCGTCAGCGAAGCCAGGCTCGTAGTGTCCACGTTGTCGATGTCGCCGGAGGCCGCGATGAGCTGGCCGTTCTTGTCGACGATGAAGACGACCTTGGCGTTCGCATCGCGAACCAGTCGGTCGACGACCGTCTGGATCTGATTGAACTCCTCTTCGTACATCACCATCTGCGGGTTACCCATTCGAAGCCTCGGTGCGTGGATGACAGGATAGCGGTTTTAGCCGTGCGTAGGATCGCCGTAAAGGACGGCCGCGCCCTGCGCCAGCCCGATGACGGGCGCGAGCGGCCCACCTTTCCCGTGCGCGCCCCACCAGAGCCATCTGCTCCAAGTCTATTTTCGACATGAGTGATGGGGTCATTCGATGCGGATTTCGTGCGGTTCGCTGCGCGGGGCGACGGCGAACATGCTGTACGGAAAGACCCAGTCGCGTGTCAGCTTTGTTTCGGTGTGACCGGAGTGAAGCGAACCGCAATTTCAAGTTCTTCTTCCGGATCTTTGCCCCGGGAGACCGCGACGGCGGCAAAACGAGGCTCTGCGCGAAGCTGGTCGAACACGGCGCGCACGAGACGCGGTCGCACTCTCGCGCGCCACGCTTCGAGCCATGCGTAGCCGTCGTCGTCGCCCTCGTAGCCCTCGTCGAAATCTGCCGAGAGCTCGATACGTACGACGAATCCCCCTTCCTCGCGGTGGACGGCCATGAGCACCATACCGTATACCGCGCTTTATGCTCGGGCGCCTCGGCATCGTACCCGCCGGAGAGCAGAGCGCGCGCTCGATCGCTGCCCACTCACTCGGCGCGCTCGATCGACCGCTGCGAACACCAGCCGAGCTTTGGGTTGCCGTCGCCAGTGATTCGGCGCTCGTTCTCGGGGCCTTTCAGCGGGGCGTGCAGTGGCGCGACGAGCCGACGCTTCTGCGGCGCGAATCTGGGGGACCGGAGGTTCGGGTGGGGGAAGGCACGGTCCACGTCGCGCTCGCGCTGGCGAGCCCCGGAGCCCTCGCGCCGTGCGACGAGAGGCGAATCGTGAACCGTTCGGTGCGGCCGTTACTACGTGCGCTGACCAAGACGGCGAGCGCGCCGGGACCGGCGAACTTCTTCGGACGCGATTGGGTGAGCGTCGCTCACCGCCCGGCGGCGTGGGTGGGCTTCGCGCACGACGCGACGACGCGCCGCACGCTATTCGAAGCGTTCGTTGCCGTGCGGACGCCCTTCGCCGCCGGCGCGCGAACGTCGTTTCTCGGAAAAGCTCCGGGCACGCTCGAAACAATCGCCGGCCGATCGCTCGATCCCACGAGGCTGGCGGAGGCGATCGTTGAAGCCTACGCGAACGAAACCGACTGGACCGCGCTCGCTCCCCCCGAGCCGTTCGGCGCACGGGACGAGAGCGACCCCCGATTGGAGCCGCCCTGGAGCGCGACCTGCGAAGAGGCGATCGGAACGCTGGGCGCCGGGCGCGACGCACGTGGGGCCTTCCGCGTCGGGGGGGACTTGCTTGTTTCGCGCGACGCACTGGCGCGACTCGGAGAACGCGCGGAGGGTGCGGACGTAGCCGACCTCGGCCGCATCGTCGACGACACCCTGGCCGCGCCGGGCGTCGCGCTCGACGGAGTTCGATCGCTGGCGAGCGTGCGCGACGTCATCGCGCGTGCGCGCCTCGTCGAGTGAAGAGCGGCGGCGCCTTTACGGCCGCGGACCTGAGCTGCGGCTTGTCTTACTGCGCATCTCGTAGCGCACGATGATCTTCTGGACGAGCGGATGGCGCACGACGTCCACGTCGGTGAAGTGGCAAAACGCGATGCCCTCGACGCCGTCGAGAATGTCCCGCGCCTCCGCGAGACCGCTCGCGCGGCCTTCGGGGAGGTCGACCTGCGTTACGTCGCCGGTCACCACGGCCTTCGAGTCGTGACCGAGGCGCGTCAGGAACATGTGCATCTGCTCGCTCGTGGCGTTCTGTGCCTCGTCGAGAATGACGAACGAGTCGTTCAGCGTGCGGCCGCGCATGAACGCCAGCGGAGCGACTTCGATGTGCCCTCGCTGAATCAAGCCCTGCGCCTTATCGATGTCCATCATGTCGTCGAGGGCGTCGTACAGGGGGCGCAGATACGGGTTCACCTTCTCGGCGAGGTCTCCGGGCAGAAAGCCCAGCTTCTCTCCTGCTTCGACCGCCGGGCGAGCGAGAACGATGCGCTTGACTTGCCTCGAAGTCAGCGCGGCCACGGCGCACGCCATCGCCAGATAGGTCTTCCCCGTCCCGGCAGGCCCAATGCCGAAAACGAGATCGTTCGAGCGAATCGATTCCACGTAGCGCTTCTGCGCGAGACCCCGCGGGCCGACCGGGCGGCGTCCGCTTCCGAGCGAGACCGCGTCGTCGAACATGTCGCGGAGCTGCAAATGTGGTTCGGTCCGAAGCAAGTGCAGTGAGCGGGCGAAGTCCGCCGTCTGCACGTCGACCCCTTGCTTGATGAGCGCGGCCGTCTCCGCGAGAAAGCGCTCCGCGAGCGCGACCGCCTCCGCCTCCCCCTCGAGCAGGATCTTGTTCCCGCGAAGGCCGACGGAGACGTTGGCGGCGCGCTCGAGGGCCTTGAGCTTCTCGTTTCGAGGCCCGACGAGAGCGATGAGCACGCGCGTGTCGTCGACCTCGAGTTCGGAAGCTGTCCGAACTCTGTTGGCCTGAGACGGTGGTTGTGAGTAAGGAGGCATAGCGGGCCGCACCTTGCGGGAGGATAGCAGGGAGCCCCTCGCCCCCCTCCGTCACTCGTCGCTCGGGTTCGCGAGCTTTCTCGACCAGACGATGGCGTCTCTTCGCTGGCCGCCCATCAGCAGGTGTTCCGCCAGGAGACCGGTGCGCCGGAAGCCGTTCTGCAGAAACGCCGCGGTGAGCGCGACGTCGTCGCTCGGTGCGAGCGAGAAGCAGCTCACGACTCCGTCGGAGAGGAGCGCGTCGCACAAGGCGCCGAGCGCGCTGGTGGTCGCGAACCTCTCCCCCTCTCCGCGCGGTCCTTGCAGAAGCTCGAGGTAGGCGTTCGAGAAGCAGGACTGCGCCTCGGTCGAGGCACAAAGCTCGAAGCCGCCCCGAACCGTCACCGAGAAGTACCGGCGCTCGACGCCGCGTCCGAAGGCCTCGAACGCGGTGATCGCCCGGCCGTTCCGGAGCGCCGCAGCGACGGCCTTGCGCGACTCGAGCTCGTTCACGAGCGCGACCTTGGCTGAAGGAAGCGGCTTTGCTTGCCCCTCTTTCAGCCACTTCTTCGCGGTCGCGATCGTTCGCTCCATCTGCTCTTGCGCGGCTGACATCCCTGCGCCCGAGGCCTTGGCCGCCACGATGCGCGTTTCGCTCTGCGTGGGCGGCTCGTCTGGGTCCGGCGACGCGGCGGAGCTCCAAACGGTGCATCCGAGGAGGAACGCATCGCTGCGCTTGTAGAAAGCCGGAATGCTCCCCTCTTTTGCGAATCCGAGCTTGACCCAGGTCGCGACTTCGTCTCGCTCCACGAGCGTGTAGACCTTGTGGAGGGCTTCCCGCTTGGCGAAGGACTGCACGAAAAGGCGCTTGGCGCTCGAAGGGCCGGCGCGAAAGTCGATAACGCGAACCGTGCTCGCGCGCCGGTTGATCAGCATACACACCGATACGGCGTCGTTTTGGACGAAGACTTCTTCGACCGGTTTCTGCTGCGAGACCCATGCTTTGGTTGCCATTGGTCATCGACCCCCTGAGCGCGTCATTTCAACTTTGAAAGGCCACTACCACGGGCTCTGACGCGGGGTCAATTCAGGTTTGCGGCGCGGCGAAGGCAGAGCGGTCACCCGACGAGATGCGACAAGTCGGCATCGGCCATCCCCAGCTTGGACAATCCTTCTCGGAGTCGCTTTTTTGGAATCGACACGAGTGTCGGCATTCCCCCCGACAAGCCCAAAAGCTCGAGGAAATTGACGCCGCTGTCGAAGCGGACGGCAAACGTCGCCGTGTCCAGATCGACCACGGTGGCGACGCCGGCCCGCTCCTGGCCCATGAGAAGGAGGAGCGTCTTGTCGTAGTGGCCGTGGTGCGAGGTCGCGTCGACGAACGCGAGCGACCGAATGGCCGCGGGCACCCGGTCGGACGCCGCGAGATCGACGACGACGTACCGGTTGGCGATCTTGCGGGTCAGCTCTTCGATGGGGCCGAGCTCCGCGGCCGCTTCGTCGATGGGTTGCCACAAAGAGGCGTCGCGCAGTCCCTCGGCGAGGTGACGAACGACGATGCCGAAGAGCGCGGCGTCGCGCGGGCGAGCGCGGAGGGCTCGATCCAATCGATGGCCAAAGGGGCCGGGCAGGCCGGTCCGCGTGTCGATGGCGCGCGCGTCGTCGTCGGCGCCCGGATACGGCTCCGTCCCGCCACGCATCCACTTCGCAGCGCTGCAAAGGCCGTCGAAGTCGGTATGGCAAACGATGGTGTCGACCTCGCCGTAGCGCGAGACGATTGCCGGCGTGACCATTTCGGGGCAAGCCCCGTGCTCCGCTTTCGTCGCCAGGACGAAGCGGGGATCGTCACGGTAGCGTTCGTGCATGACATGATCGTGATGGTCGACCCAGGCCGCGAGCCTCGGACCGAGCTGCTCGATGAAGGGAAGGGTTATCTTTTCGAACCCGCCGCTCGAAGCCTCGGACGCAAACGCAACGTCGAGGACGACGACGCGGCCCTTGAGGTCGCGTGCATGCGGGAGCTTGCGTGGGGACGCGAAAGCGAGCGCGGGATGGCTCAAGATCGGGAGAGGGCTGTAGCATGTGTGGTACGCTTCGCGCCCACATATGTCCCAGCTTCCGCTGACCTTCGACGAACACGGCCTCGTGCCCGTCATCGTCCAGGATCGCCTGACAGGTGAAATCCGCATGTTTGCGTTCGCGACGAACGAGGCAGTGCGGATGACCCTCGAGACCGGGCGGGCGACGTTCTGGAGCCGATCTCGCAACGAGTTGTGGCAAAAAGGCCGGACGAGCGGAAACGAGATTAAGGTCGACCGCGTTCTGGTGGACTGCGATTCCGACTGTCTCGTGTATTCGGGGGACCCACACGGCAATTCGTGCCACACGGGTGCGCAGAGCTGCTTCTTTCAGACCCTCGAGGGAGAAGAGCTGACCCAGGCGAGCGAGAGGCCCCAAACCCTCCTGGCGACGCTCGAGTCCGTGCTCGACGCGCGCCGGTCCTCTACTGCCGCGGCGAGCTACACGAAGAGCCTCTACGACAAGGGAGCCCCGGCGATTGGCGCCAAGATCCTCGAAGAAGCAGGAGAATTGGCGCGAGCGATAGAGTCCGAGAGCGACAATCGCGTCGTGAGCGAGGCGGCCGACGCGCTTTATCACGTCTTCGTGGGCCTGAAGTGGCGGTCTATCCCGCTGCGGCGCGTGCTGGCCGAGCTCGCCCGCCGCCTGTCGACGAGCGGCCACGAAGAGAAGGCGTCACGGCCCAAGACGCCCAACGCCTGACGGTAGCACCCGGCGACGCGGCCGCGGCGCGAGAGAAATTCCGCTTACGTTGACACTGTTTCTCGCGCGGGCCTATGCTCTGATTTGCGGATAATTGCGGCGATTTCGCTCGCGTTGGCACCGCCACCCCTCCGCGTTCAGGACGCACGCCCATGGCCACAAAAGTCCTCGTGTTCGAGAGCGATCCGGAATTCGCCGGCGAGCTCCGAAGCGAGTTCAGTAAGCTAGGATGCTTCACCACCGTCGTCGACGACGGCAATCTGGGCCTCCAGCAGGCCTCCGCCGACAGGCCGGATCTCATCCTGCTCGCGATCGAGCTCCCGAGGATGAACGGGTTCTCGGTTTGCAACAAGCTGAAGAAGGACCCGAACCTCAAGGACGTGCCGCTCATCATCATGTCGACGGAGTCGAGCGACGAGACCTTCGAGCAGCACAAGAAGCTCCGCACCCGCGCCGAGGACTACGTGCACAAGCCGATCGCGTTCGGCGAGCTCCTGGAGCACATCCAAACGCTCATCCCGCTCGCTCCTCTGACGCACGACTCCGACGGCGCGATCGTCATCGACGACGAGATCGAAATCGGCGGCGACTATGTCGCCGACGACAACGGGGATTTCTTGGGAGAGATGGCCGAGGTGTCCTCCCGAAGAATCGACGCGGTCGATGCCGACGTCGACGCGTTTGCCGAATCGGCGTTCGGGCGACTGACCGGACTGGAGTCGCCCGCCGCCCCACACACGCCGCGCAACGGCTCGCTCAGCATGGAGCCGGCGCCGGTCATGACCCAGGTCGCCCGTCATCCGAGCATGCGCCCGAACGTCGTCCCGACGGGAGTCGATCCCGCGGAGCACGAAAGAGTGCGCGAGGAGCTTTCGCGCGTGAAAGACCGCTTCGACGAGGTCGATCGCGCCTTCGAGAGCGCGCGCGGGGAGATCGAGCGCCTCCGTGTCGAAGCGGCAGAGGCCGAGCGGCGAGGGCGAGAAATCGACGAGCTCAAGGCGAAGATCGCGAACACCAAAGGTGCATCGATCTCGAGCCGGGAGTTTCTCGATCTCCGCGAAGCGCTCAACAAGAAAGACAAGGAAATTCTCGGCCTAAAAGAGCAGCTCGCGAAGAAAGACCGACAAATCGTCGAGGCGCAAGACCGATCCCTCGTCGCCGAGCGCACCCACTCGGAGCTCGACGACCGGCTCATCTCGCTGGAGCGGGAGCTCGAGGAGACCCGAGAAAAGAACGAGTCGCTCGCGGCCGACCGGGACCTCGCCAAGAAGGCGAGCGACGACTTCCGGAACCGCCTGGAGAAGCTGCGTACGGACAGCGAAGCGAAGGAGCGGCTGCTGTCGGAGCAGCGAGCGCGGCACGCCGAGGAGCTGCTGGCGGCCGAGGAGAGCTTCGCGGCGATGCGCGCGGAGGTGGATCAGACGCTCGCCAACGAGCGGGCCGAGCACGCGCGCGCGCTCGACCAGGCCGAGGAGCGCCGGCGGGCCGACGTCGAGCGAATCAAGCGCGACAACGATGCCCAGCTCGGCGTCGCGCGCGAGGAATGGGAGATCGAGCTCACCCGCGTTCGCACCGAGGCGGGACGCCGCGAGCAAGCGGCCATCGACGAGCTGGCGGAGCTCCAAGCAAGAGGAGTGCGCGAGGTCGCCGATGCGAACGAGATGGCCGCCCGATCTGCGGAGGAGCTGCGTAGCGCGCGGGAAGAGAGCGCCCTCGTGCGAAAGGCCAACGAGGTTCTGGAGAGCAAACTGGCCGCCGCCGAGTCGCGGGCGACTTCGCTCGAGTCCGAGCTTGGGAACGCCCAAAAAGAGCTCGACGAAGTCCGGCAGCGGCTCGTCGGGCAATCGGCGCGAGCCGACAAGGCCCAGTCGAAGTGGCAGGCGGACCGACAGTCGCTCGAGCGTGCGAAAGACGCCCTGGCGGTGGCCCTCGCGCAAATCGAAGAAGCGGAAGAACGGCCGCTCGAGTAGGCGGATTTACCCCGCCTGCAAGGCGAGCCTCTTCGCCTGCACGCGCGCGCGGGCTTTGACGCGCTCGACGTCGAGGCGCGTGTGCTCGCGGTCCTTCACGACGAATTCGCCGTCGATGAGGACGTGCACGACGTCGCGAGCTCCGCACGCGTACACGAGCCGCGAATAGACGTCCCCCCCCGGTTCCGCGTGGGCGCCGTCGATTCGAACGATCGCGATATCCGCGCGCTTGCCCACTTCGAGCGAACCGACCTCGGAATCGAGCCCGAGCGCGCGGGCGCCGTCGATGGTGGCGAGCCGCAGGGTGCGCTTCGCGGAAACGGACGTCGGCGCCGCGCGCACCTTCGCGAGGAGCGCCGCGTGACGCATCTCCGTCCACACGTCGAGGTTGTTGTTGCAGGGGGCGCCGTCCGCGCCGAGCGCGAGCGGAACGCCCAGTCGATCGAGCTCGGCGAGCCGAGCGATGCCGGACCCGAGCTTTAGGTTCGCGCTCGGACAGTGGACGATCCGCGTTTGATCGCGCGCGATCGATCGGGCCTCGGCCAGCCGCAGTTGAACGCCGTGGGCGAGAATCGCCCGGGGACCGGCGACGCCCCAGGCGCGCAGGATCGCGACGTCGTCGTCTCCCAGCGCATTTCGAACGGCTTCACGTTCTGCCGCGTGCTCGGCCGCGTGCGTGTGCACCAAGTCGCTGGCTTCCAGCGCCCGCTCGACCGCGCCCCGAACGAGCCGCTCGCTGCACGAGAGAATGAAGCGCGGCGCCCACGCGTAGCCGACGCGACCATCCCCGGCCCCGCGCCAGTCACGCGCCAAGCGTTCGCTCTCGTCGAGGCTCGCGCGCGTCGACTCCCGGAGCCGGGCCGGGACGCGGTCTCCGCGGTCCATCATCGCCTTGCCCGAGATCGCTCGAACCCCCGCGCGCACGCAGGCGTCCATCACGGCGTCGTGCCCGTGGACGGAACCCATGTCGAGGATCGACGTCGTGCCGCTCAGCATCGCTTCCGCGAGGCCGAGCTCCGCGCTGGCCGCGAGCGTCCGCTCGTCGTGCGCGGCTTCGAGCGGCCAAATTCGATCGCGTAGCCAGTCGAGGAGCGGGAGATCGTCCGCCATCCCGCGCATGAGCGTTTGACATAGGTGTACATGCGCCTGCACGAAGCCCGGTACGACCGCGCACCCGCGTGCATCGACCACGCGAACGAGGCCCCCGGAAACCCCATCGGCAATCGCGGCAATCCGCCCAGCTTTGATTAACAGGTCTGTGGTCGCAACGCCACCCTTGTGGTCGCAGGTGACCACCGTGCCGCCGCGGATGAGCGTATCCACCGGAAGAGACAACCTACAGGCTTATGGCTCTTCGGTGCGGACGAAGTGCTATTGTGGTGAGTGGGCGCTCATGACCACCCGGGTCCTCGTCGTCGACGATAGCCCGACCATCCGTAAGGTGGTGAGCGGGGTGCTTCAGCGGCACGGCTTCGAGGCGCTTCAGGCGGCCGATGGCCAGGCAGCGATCGATACCCTGACCGAGGCGGCCCAATCGTCGAACGGCGGCGGTTCGTCGAAGATCGACCTCGTCCTCGTCGACTTCATGATGCCGAAGATGAACGGACTGCAGCTCTGCCGGGCCCTCCGGCAGAGCGACGTGCTCCGGGAAACTCCCGTCGTCCTGATGAGCGCCAGGCCGGACCGCATCGCGGACCACTTCGTCCATCAGACGGGCGCCATCGACGCCATCGCAAAGCCGTTCGACGCGCAAGCGCTGATCGCCGTCGTCGAGAACGCGATGCGGCGCTCGGAGAAATGGCGGCGTCGAGGCGGCGAAGCCGCCGAAGAGATCACCGACACGTTGCAGATCCCGGAGGACGTCGCCGCCGCCGGGCCGCCCCTGCCCGCGCTCTCGGGCGACCTCGCCATCATTCCGATCGGAGCCGCCCTGCAGCTTCTCCAGGTCGAAAGCAAGACCGGGGTCATGGTCGTCGGCGACGGCAAGACAGAGATCACCATCTGCCTGCGCGAGGGGCTCATCGACCTCGTGCAGGCGCGTGGCGCCGGGCGCGAATTCCGACTCGGCCGCTATTTCGTGGAGCGCGGTCTCGTGACCGAGGACGACATCGATCGGATCCTTCGAGAGTCGCAGCCGCCTCACTCGGACCATCAGAGCACCGCCCGCAGACTGCTCGGCGACTTGCTCGTCGACGCCGGGCGTGTCACGCGCGATCAGCTGCTCGATGCCCTGGCGCGCCAGTCGAACGAACTCGTATACGAGGTCTTGCGCTGGCCGGCCGGTCGCTTCGACTTTCGCCGCGAGCACCCCCCGCCGCTCGCCCGGAGCGCGAGGCTCGGACTTCCGGTCGCCTCGGTCGTCATGGAAGGGTTCCGGCGAGTGGACGAATGGCGACTCGTTGAATCGGGCCTCGGCAGCTTCGAGTCCGTGCTCCAGCAGGATCCCGCCGCGGTGGAGTCCATCGACGTCGACAGGCTTGCCACCGCCGAGCAGCGGTTGCTCAACATGGTGGACGGCGAGAGAACGATTCGCGAAATCATCGAGCAGAGCCACATGTCGAGCTTCGACGCATGCAAGATCCTGTTTCAGGTTCTCGAGGCCAGGCTGGTGCGGAGGCGCGCTGCGTGACGCCCGCGCAGAAGCACGGCGGCCTGCTTCTACGGGTCGACGGCGCACTTCGCTTCGTTTCCGCAGCCGTCGCCTTGCGCGTCGCGCCGCCGCCGCGACTGACCCCGGTCCCGGGCGCACCGCCGGAGTTCGCCGGCATCGCGATGCACGAGGGCTCGATTGTACCGGTCGTGGCCGTCGGGCGGGAGATTGGAAGAATGATCGTCTGTCAGCACGGAGGGGAGCTCATCGCAGTCGTGGGCGCGGAGATCGTGAGCGCGGGATCGTTTCACGTCGCGACCGACGGGACGGGGCGAATCGAGCACGAGGGAAACGCCGTCGAACCTTTCGACGTAGCCGCGATCTGCGGTTACGTGCATTCCGGTGCGCGCCGCGGGGGCTGGGGGCACTGATTCGAACGAATCGACTACGGCCCGCCGACGTCGCTCGCGCCGGGCACCGAAATCACGCGGGGAGCCTCCCACGCGTCCCCTAGGAACGTGCGCCATTGCAGCGCGTACCGTCCGCGCACGAGCGACGAAAGAAGCTCTTGCCCGCCTGGCGAAACCCATGCGACCGCCACACCGTCGACCCACACGACGCGCAGCTGATCGCTCGAATTGACCACCAGCAGTCCCGACTCGGGGGGCTTGGGCTGCGCGTCAGGGGCCGAGTTCGGCGCGACGTCGAGAGGAGCGCTTCGGAACGCCGCGAGGTCCGCTCTCGTCACCATCGTCTCCCCCGGCGGCGCGGGCAACGGCCGCGGCTCGAAGCTCGTCGACGGGGGCGGGGTCGCGACGTCCTGCGCCGCCAAGTCGGCCCTGCGAGCAATCGACACGACATCGAACGTGAGCGCCCCTTGCGTCGTCCAGCGAAGCTCCGCATGGAGCGGCACCTCGTCGCCCGAACAGGCCGCGGTCGATGGGGGCGCATTCATCAAGTCCAAAAGCATCCGGCACATGAGGACGCCGCCCTCGCCCGCGTCTCGGAGGGACGCGAGCTCGAGAGCGGCCCTGGCAGCTCGCGTCGAAATCTCGACGCGGCGCGTC
>JBAULD010000768.1:0-4146 GCA_049578005.1 Polyangiaceae bacterium | reverse complement strand
GGGTCGACTTCGGCGTCGACCAGCCATGCCGCACGCAGGGCCCACCACGCGCCGTACTCCGGGTGGATCAGCATCCCGAAGGGGCCCGGCGACCCGAGACCAACCAGGCGCGCCATCGCGACGAAATCGACCCGCGGGCTGGCGTGAAACGCCGCCTCGAAGCGCCGGAACCGGATGCCGGCGCTCTCGAGGGCCGCGTCCCCGCGGGCGAGGGTCGCGGAGACGAATCGGTCGAACGGATGCGCTTCGTCCCATTTCGCGCGATCGCCGCTCATGGCTTCCCGAAACCGCCGCCACAGAGCGGGCCCGGCGCTACCCGCGACCACCAGCCCCCGCGCTGCGGGCAGCCATACGCCCGACCGATACGCGGGGGGCGCCGCGGCGTCGTACACCTCCGCGCCGCACGACGCGACGAGCTCGACGCCGCTCCCCGCCAGGGCCGTGCGGATCAGGACGGTGGCATTCGGGACGGCGCTCACGGTTTCACGCGCGTGCCTCACGCACGCCGCGCGCTCCTAGCATAACGCCTTGCGACCGATCGCGGGCGCGGCGGATGATAGGCACCGTGCGATGGGCCCCTCGCTTCGCCGTGATCTCGGCGCTGCTCCTCGGCGGCGAGCCGCCGCCCATGGCGCCCGATGGAGTTGCCGCTCCTTCGTTCGATGACTCGGCCTTGCCTGCGCACGCGGAAGACGTCGTCGACTATACGCTGCGCGCGACGCTCGACCCGCGGACGCATACGGTCCACGGCGAGGGGACGATCGCTTGGCGCAACACGAGCGTCGCGCCCGTCCACGAGCTCTGGTTGCACCTTTACCTGAACGCGTTCAAGAACGAGCAATCCACGTTTCTTCGGGAGCGGGTCGGCGGACGAGGCAGCGGCACCCCCGAAGACTGGGGCTGGGTGGACGTTCGCCGGCTGGCGCTGCGCGACGCGGACGGAGCGGCGACCGAGCTGTGGCCCGCTGCGGAGCTCCACGGGCCGGGCGAGACCGACGAAACCGACGCGCGCGTCCCTTTGCCGCGCGCGATCGCGCCCGGCGAGGCGGTGACGCTCGAAGTCGTCTTCGACGACAAGCTTCCTGCCGTCATCGAGCGCACGGGCTACTGGCGTAGCTTTCACATGGTCGGCCAGTGGTTTCCCAAGATTGCGCGGCTCGAGCGCGACGGGCGCTGGGCGCACTTTCCCTTTCATCATTTATCGGAGTTCTACGCCGACTTCGGCACGTACGACGTGACCATCGACGTCCCCGAGAGTTTCACCGTCGGCGCGACCGGGCCCCTCGTCGAATCTCGGATCGACAACCGCAGGCGCGTCGAACGCCACGTGCAGCGAGACGTGCACGATTTCGCATGGGCGGCGTGGGACCGGTTCGAAACCCTTCGAGACGAGATCGACGGGATTCGGGTGGCCGTGCTCTATCCCCCGGGATATGACCACGTGGCGCGGCGTGAGCTCGCTACGCTGCGCTTCGCGCTCCCGTACTACGCGTCGCGCTACGGCCGGTATCCGTACGACGTCCTCACGCTCGTTCATCCGCCCGAGGGAGGGCGAGAAGCGGGCGGAATGGAATACCCCACGCTCATCACGAGCGACGGAGCGTGGTGGGGTCCCCCCTCGGTGCTCACGCCGGAGATCGTCACCATCCATGAGCTCGGGCACCAGTGGTTTTACGGCATGGTGGCGACCGACGAGCTCTCCTGGCCGCTTCTCGACGAAGGCATCAACCAGTTTGCCGAGATCGACGCGATGGCCAAGTGGCGAGGCAAAGGTTCGGCCGTCGACTTTGCGGGTCTGCGGGTGAGCGACGCGGCCGTCCAGGCCGTCGGTGGAAATATGGCGGTGCACGACGAGCCCGTCGCGCAGTCCGCGAGCGCTTTCTCGAATGGTTCGAGTTACGCGCGCCTGGTGTACGCCCGCACGGCTTCGGTCCTCGAGACGCTGGCTCGCGTGTACGGCGACGAGTCCGTGGCGCGCGCGTTGGGCGCGTACGCGCGCCGCTACCGGTTCCAGCATCCCGAACCAGAGCGCCTCCTCGATGCCTTTCGCGAGGTGATGGGGCCGCGCGTCGCGTCGACGCTTCGTACGGCATTCTTCGACAAGGGCTGGGTGGACTACGTCGTCGACGGCGTGGGGACCCAAGAGGCGCAGCGCCCGGCGGGCGTGTTCGACCGAGACGGCAAACGGGAAAAGGTCGATCCGGGCGCCAGCGCGGAAGGCGGGTGGGACAGCTTCGTTCTCCTGCGCAGGCGCGGAACGCTGTCGTTCCCGGTCGACGTGGAGTTGACGTTTGCGGACGGTTCGACTCGCCGGGAGCATTGGGACGGGGAAGGCGAATGGCAGCGGTGGGTGTGGCACGGCCCGTCCGCCCTTCGGTCGGCGGTCGTCGACCCGGACGACCGCGTGCTCATCGACATGAACCTCGGAAATAATGTGGGCGCGGTCCCGGGCGCGGGGCGGTGGGCGCCGCGGACGTTCGAGCGCGCGACCTACTGGATGCAGCTCGCGCTTCAAGCGGTTTCGCCGTGAGCCGGCCCTTGCTGCGGAGACCGGCGGCGATGCGGGCGCGCCGCCATCCGTGGGTGCTCGCCGCCTCCTGGGGGTGGCAGAGCGCGGTCGCGGTCGTCGTAAGCTGGCCGGCGGCGTCGTTCGTGGCCGCGACGTACGGCGCCGGTCCACGGGGCGACGGGCCGCTCTGGGATGCGGGTGGCCACGCTCTGCTCGATTTCATGTGGCACGGCGCGCACGGGCTGGTCCCGATCGCGAGAACCGCGGAGATTGCGCTCGGCATCGGCGCGACCGTCGGGCTCTTGCCGACCGCCGCGGCGATGGTCGCGATCGCATATGCGAAGGGGGATCGGCGACCCTTGGGCTTCGTGGGCAGTGCCGGGGTCGCGGTGCGGGCGATGCCGTCGCTTCTGTGGCTTTTGCTCGTGGTCGGCCTGGTGCAAGCCGCCACGGTCGTTCTGGGGGCACTCATCGCGCAGGGAGCGCAAGCCTGGCTACACGACGGCTGGGGCGAGCAGCGAGCGGATCGCGTGGCCGTCGCGATCGCGGTCGTGTTCGCGATCGCCGTCTCGGGGATTGGCGTGATGCACGACCTCGCGCGAGCGGTGGTTCTGTGTCGGAAATTGAGCGGCCCGCGGGCGCTCGTCCTCGGCGCGCGAGCGTTTGGCCGCGCTCCACTGCTCCTCTGGTGGTCGTGGGCATGGCGCGCTGTCTCGTCGTGGATTCCAGTGTTGGCCGCGGCCGCCGTGGCAACCCGTGTCGGGGGCCGTGGGGGCGGCGCGCTGATTCTGCTCGCCCTCCTTCACCAGGGCGTCGTCCTTTCCCGCGTGGCGCTGCGAACATCGTGGCTCGCGAAAGCATTGCGGTCGGTGCACGCCGCTGACCCGGCGTAGTCGACCAATATCATCGCGATCGGATCGCGACCTTCTCGATTGAGAAGGTGGAAGGAGCGAAGCTCGCCGGAGATTGGTCGCTTCCCTTGAAGCAAAGCTCAAGATTTCGCAGGGCTTTGCGCACGGTCCACGACGAAAGCGGCTTCTTCAAGCGAAAATGCCGCACACTCTCTTGGAAAAGAGGCATTTTGAACGAAAAAAGGGGCGCAACCAATTGGAAACGCCGCATTTCCAACAAGAAAAGGAGCGCAACCAATTGAACCTGCCGCATTTCCAACAAGAAAAGGAGCGCGACCAATTGGAAACGCCGCATTTTCAAGCGGAAACGCCGCATTTCCAACAAGAAAAGGAGCGCGACCAATTGGAAACGCCGCATTTCCAACAAGAAAAGGAGCGCGACCAATTGGAAACGCCGCATTTCCAACCGGAAACGCCGCATTTCCAACAAGAAAAGGAGCGCGACCAATTGGACTTGCCGCATTTCCAACAAGAAAAGGAGCGGGACCAATTGGACTTGCCCCACGACCCATCGAACAAGCCACAGGACGCCCTGATCATGCCGCGGACCCGAGCGGCCCAGCCGCGAGTAAACCAATCGGCCCAGCCACGAGTAAAACCAAGCGGCCCAGCCACGAGTAGAAGCCCGGCGATTTTCGTAGAAGGGATGAATCCCCCACGGGGACGCCACCTGTAGCGGAAAGGGCCGCGATCGGCACAACGGGCGAGGGCGAGGCGAGAAGGATC
>JBAULD010000767.1:0-1899 GCA_049578005.1 Polyangiaceae bacterium | reverse complement strand
CCAGCTTCGAATTGCTCACAACATCGCCGTCGCGGCAAATGAACCGGAGCTCGCGGAGAGGTACGAGCGCGAGCTCACGGCGACCTTGGACACCCGGGTGGCCCGAGCCTACAGCAATGGGACGAAGCTCCTCGGCGAGCGCTACGAGGGAGGGGTAGCCCCAACACTCACACTCTACTTCCTCTCGTCCGGCCCCTCCGCCGCGGACTACCAATTCGATGTCCTCTCGGTGGTCGACGACCGGCGGTGCTGGTCTCTCGTTCCACCGGACGACAAGACCAAATCGGTCGGAGCCTCTTTCGTACTTCCGCCGAGGCTCTGGCGGAAGGGCTACGTCTACGTATCGCGGAGCGAAATTCGCCATCGACCGGGCCGCGAGACGTTCTTCGGCTCATTCAACGCGCCCCCGGGGGTGATCGCCCCGAGGCTCGTGGACAGGACGAACGATATTCCGCTGATCGTCCTTCGCTGATCGCCAAGTGTAAGTGTCCCCAGGCGTTCGATTTCGTCACGATGGGATTGACCCGTTCCTTCCATAGGATTCTCGCTGTAGGGAGGTGCGTGAGCTCTCGGCCCCGGCTATGTTCATCGGGAAGCTGCTTGGCTCATGGTCTTGCTTGCGAGTACTCGGCCGCTTGCGGGCGAGCTCCTCTGCCGAACGGGCTCTCGGGTGAGACAATTCGCAGGACGGGTTGGCTGATGACGAAAATGCGGGTGGGCCATTGGTTCTTCGCCGCCGCCGTGATTTGCAGCTTTGGCACGGCGTCGCCACGAACGGCATTCGCGGAGCCGGGTTCCGAAGAAAATCTCGCTCGGGCCCGCGAGCTGTTTTCGGCTGCGACGGAGCAGCGGGATGCAGGCGACGCAAGAGGTGCTCTCTCCAAGTTCCAGGCGGCTCATGAGCTCGCGGACAATCCGATCACCGCGGTCGAGCTGGGTCGAACCTACGTCCTATTGAACATGCTCGTCGAAGCATGCGCTATGTTCGACTCCGTGGCGGATATGCACCGTTCGCCTGCCGCCGAGACTCCTCGTTCGGTACAGGCCCGCCACGACGCTGCGCAACTCTCCGCCGAAGTTGGCTCGCGGGTTCCTCACCTGACCGTCAAGATACGAGGGCTCGCTTCGAACGTCGTGGTGACGCTCGACCGGACGCCGGTGCCTGTCTCCAGGCTCGCCGGTCCCCTGGCGGTGAATCCTGGAATTCATAATTTGAGCGCGATGACTTCGACGGGCGCCCGAGTCGAGACCGATCTCAACCTGGTTGAAGGGGAATCGCGGAAGGTCGAACTCACGGTGCCCGCGAACTCGAGCGCGAGCGTCTCCAAGAGCGAGCTACCTGCGCGGAGCGGCCACTTGCCCGTTGCTTTGCCGTCCGCTCCTGCGAATCCGCCGACGAGAGTCGGCGGCACGACACCGCTCGTCTATGCCGGTTTCGGAGTCGGAGCCGTGGGGTTCGTCGTCGGAGGAATCGCCGGCGCCCTCGCCGTTCAAAAAGTGTCGGGACTGCAAGCGTCTTGTCAGTCAGTGGCGTGTATTCCCGCGGTGAACGACGGACTCGAATCGGCTCGCACGCTCGGATATGTGGCGACGATCTCTCTGGTCGCAGCAGGGGCTGGTGTGGCGGCGGGGATCGCTGGCCTTCTTTTGGGAAGCCCGTCGATACCGAGCACGACGACCGGCAAACCCGCCTCCGCGGGGGCGTGGGCAAGCCTTGGTATTGGAGGAATTCAAGGCTCGTTTTGACAGGCTGCGAGAGCTTCGAGAGCTGCGAGAAAAACAGAAATGAACCGTCAGGAGTCCACGGACTCGCAGAAGACGAGACTATCGCCCGGCATTTTCTCTTGGAGCCCCTGGCGTTTTTCTTCTGTTCGGATGTCTTGTTGATGTCTTCTTGAC
>JBAULD010000766.1:0-4445 GCA_049578005.1 Polyangiaceae bacterium | reverse complement strand
CCTCCGCACGCCGCTGCCGCACCGAGCGAGCCGATCAACAGGCCGTCGCGTGAGCGCGACGTCGTCCAGCGCACGTCGTACACGCAGGAATCGGCACCCCGCGTGATGCACGACTCGTGGGTGACGTCGGCGTCGCCGAGGCCCCAAATGCGCGGGATGCTCGCGAGCTCGGCGGCGCGCGCGTCGCACAGGAGCTCCTCACCTTCGGAGTCGGATCGCTCCGCCGAGTCGTCGGCCCCCGCACCGCCAAGCGAGCGATACGTCATCCGGACGCTGCCGACGTAGCCGCCGCCCTTGCGCTTTTCGGCCGGGCTTTCGATCTCCCAAGTTCCGACGCGCGTCGCCTCGCGCGCGTTTTGTGCGAGGTATTGGTACGCGTCCGTCGGACGCTCGCTGCAGCGCAACATCCTCACGAGAACGCCCAGCGCTTCCGGGTGTGTCGCCCAATCGCCTCGCATCCGGATCGCCTCGCGACCGAGCTGCTCGGCGATGGCGCGCAGCGCGCGCCGTGCAGCAAGACGGCTCACCCAGCCTGTCTCGTTGTCGACGGCCGACGGATCGATCCCGGCAGTCGCGAGAAGCTGCAGGACGGCCCGCTCGCCCTTCTCCGTGCGGAGTCGAAGCAGGTATGTCTTCAGGACCGTTGCACGGAGTTCTTCTTTTCCGCCCTGACGCACGGTTCCCCGAGCCACTGGAGGAACGCCTGGGGCCATCATGTCCGGATCGTACGCCACGGCTCCAGCGTCGACTAGCCCCGGCGAGGGGCGCCAGGGCGGGGCGAAGCAGAGAGAAAGCGCGCTCCTCCACCCACCTCAGTGATTCGTGTGGACCCTTTCGGCGGCGATACCCGACTCCAAGGCGAGGTCCCTCAGCGCTTCGACCATCGTCGATGTTCCCACGGCGAAAACGCGGCAGTCTTTCGGCAGCCGGGTGCCACCGCTCGTGCGGAGCGCGTCCTGGATATAGCCGTGCGCAAACGGAATGCCCTCGATCGAGCCGTCTCCCTTCGACATGCATACGAGTACGTCCACGCCCGCGAGGAGCCACGCTTCGAGTTCGCGTCTCATCGGGAGCTCCGCGCCGGTTCGGATTCCGATGAGGACCCTCGTGCGCGATGCGTCGCCCTCGACGATGCGCCGCGCGACGACAGGATGGCGGGCGGCGACCCCGGTGCCTACGAGGGCCACGACGAGCGGTCGGCCGCGCGCTTCGTCCATGGGAAAGCCGGCGCCGATTGCTTGGGTGACGTCGAGGGGCGCTCCTGGATGGAGAGTGAGGAGGACGTCGGACGCACCACCGCCGGCGCGCAAGATGAGCTCCCAGCGAGGAGCGCCGGACTCGCTGGCGAGCACGAAGAACCCGGTCTTGTCGTCGACGCGGACTTCGATGTACTGGCCTGGTGACGTGTAGGTCGACGCCACAGCGGCGTCGACGGCGATGATCATTCGTGTCAACCCGCCGCCTGCATCGTGGCGCTCGATCAGTCGTGCCGGGTGAAAGCGGCCTCGGGGGGCTGCCATACAGACACTGTAACGCGAGGATCCCGAGAGTCCGGGGGTGGCGCTCAGAATCGCGCGAAGACCGAGACTCCCGCATAACCAGGGACGGCCACGGGAGAAACACTCGCTGCGGTAGCGGCCGGCGCGCTCCCTTTGTCCGCCGGCCTCTCGAGAAAGTGCCAAAGGAGACCGGCGACGACTGCGGCTGCACCCACGCCGATCAGCGGACCTCCGGCGCTTTCGAGTCCGCGACCGTTGTTTCCGGTCTGCTGCGATGCCGTGGCCGTGGGCGGGCAAGAGTGCGAGGGAGGCGGGCAGTTCTTCTCGGCCGTGGATACGTCGCCCGCGCCGACGGCGTAGAGAACCACGCCGGCCACGAGCGCGGCCCCTCCGATCCCAGTGACGACCCAAGGCGCCGTACTGTGCGAGGAGGAAGGCGGCGGCGGGTTCGGTGGAGCCACGATCGGCGGAGCGACTGGCTCGGCGCTCGTGACCGGCGCCGGCTGTTGGGGAATCGGCGCGCTCGAGGCGGCGGGCGCCGCGGGAGGCGGCAACGGTTGCTCTCGTGCGAGTTGGTCTTTCAAGTTCCTGATGCGTCGCTCAATTACCTCGTGATCAGGCGCATTCGGCGCCCGCTTCACGTATTCCTCGAGGGCGCGCACGGCCTCACCCTTGTCGCCCTTGCGCTCGTATGCCGTGGCGATCACGGGAAGCATCGCGTGCCTGCTACAATCGATCGAATACGCATCCTTGAAGTAACTGATGGCCTTATCGTAATTGGACTCTTCCAAGTACTGTTTGCCGCTCAAGAATACGGTATGCGCGCGATCGACGTCCGCGTTGGTGACTTTCGATGCGTCGCAGGGGGCCGGATAGTCCGACTGCTGCTCCGCGAGCGCTGGAACCGTGATCGCCACGCCTGCGAGGGCTAGGACAAGGAGCAGATTCCGATTGGAGCGCATCGGCTGGGCCGGGTTGCGACCCTACCATAAGGGATCGTGCAGATCACCAAAGTGACTCTATCGTCGGTCCCCGAGCGTCGGTCCCACTCCCAACCCTTCGGCCGCGAGCGGTCCGTGGGGCATTTGTTCGCCGTGCTCTTTGCGCTGCTGCATGTCGTACTTGCTCGGGCATTTCGCGAGGACATTCGTTGCTTCGAACGAATCGTTTGCCTGGAGCTCTCCCTCGACCGTGACGCCGACGTCCATCTCGGGGACGTCGCGAAAGGTGTCGGGGACGACGCATTGCGCGAATCGAACGGGCAACTCGCTCCCGTTCTTCGCGATGGAGAAGCGGTACTCGCAGGGTTGATCGCGCTTGACGAGCGTCCCGTGGACGAGATTCCCTTCCGCTCGTACGGGTCGGCCGACGAACTTCGCCTTTTGCGCGAGGAGCTGGTCCACCGGCTTTGAGTAAAGGGCCTTGTCCTGCATCCCGGTCAGCACGATCGCTACGATCGCGGCTGCGCCCATGGTCAGACCGACGGCAATGCCGACGCCGACCCAACGCTTGCGTTCGGGCTCCTCGTAGTCCCTGTGGCGTCGACGTGTCGAAGTTGCGTCGGCGAGCGGTTCATGGAGGTTCGGCTCAGAGGCCATGGTTAGACCAAGCGTAGCGCCGGGCGCGGGCACGTCAAACATGGTCGCGCTGGGCGGCGAGGCGCGCCGTCGCCGGCGCCCGCTCGTCGGTGTACACTTCGGGCGTGTTCGTGCCACCAACAACGAGGTTCGTTGGCCGACGGGCGCCTCGATCGCCATTCGCCGCGCGCTGAACGATGACTGAAGTCCTTTCGCTTCCCGTCCTCGTGCTGAACCGAAACCTGGTGCCGGTGCAGGTGACGACGGTGAAGCGCGCGGTCGTCTTACTCTACGGCGGCGTCGCGCTGGCGATCGACGAAGGTGGCGACTCGTACGACTTCGATCTTTGGCGCGGGCTTGCTGTGCGGGCGGATGACGACGCAATACCGATCGTCGGCGGTGAGCTTCGTGTGCCGCGGGTGGTTCACCTCTTGCGCTACGACCGAACGCCGCGCGTTACCGTTCGCCTCACGCGGCGCAACCTCATGTTTCGCGATGCGCACCAGTGTCAATACTGCGGCAAGCGCCCGGCGTTACGGGAGCTCAACATCGACCATGTGGTCCCTCGGTCACGCGGCGGGGACGACTCGTGGGAGAATCTCGTCACCGCCTGCCGTCCGTGCAATCTGCACAAGGGTTGGAAAACGCCAGAGGAGGCCAACATGCGGCTGGCTCGGCGACCCTTCCGTCCAAAGTGGACGATGACCGCGCAGATCCTCCTCGGCAGCGGGTGGAAGTTCAAGGAATGGGAGCCGTTCTTGAAGGCAGCGAGCTGAGGATCCGGAACCTTGAGCGGGTGACCGTCACTTCAACTTGGTGAATCCGTGGTGCACCGTGCCGATGAGGGCCGGGGCGCGGGAGCCGGAGCCACGCGGTCGCGTTTCGACGCCCGTTTGCTCGGGCGGAGCCACGAACGTGTACCCGTCGGCGTCCGGCTGCGCGATGCCGTCTTGTTCGCGCACGTAGCCCTCGGCGTGGGTCCCGTCCAGGGCGAGCGCGGTGACTCGGTGGCGAGGCCCGCTCCCTGCCGGGACGTCGAACGAAATGAGATCTGCCGCCGGGTTCAGGTCGCGCGCGGCTTCGTCGAAGGTGACGTGGGTCGATACGAAGGGAAGCGGCACGAGCACCCTGCGCGCCGCGGGGGGTGGGGAGACTTCGTTGGCTGCATTGGAGGTGGCAGGAGCGGCGGCGGAAGCAACCGCGGGCAGCGCGGGTTTCGCGCGACGCGCGACGACCGCGAGCGTTACCACTGTGCCGATGGCGATTCCGCCGGAGACGCCCGCTGCGGTCCACCACGCGACCCGCCGCAGGCGAGCGTTGGGGCTCCATCGGCGCACCTCGCCGCCGACTGCATAGCGAGCCGTTGGCG